>JAFAWL010000026.1 GCA_019241805.1 Actinomycetota bacterium | reverse complement strand
CAGTGATATCGCCGGGTCGGTCCCGTTGTATCCGCCGAGCGCCATTACGGACTTCCCGGTTGCCAGTTCGAGCGAGGCCGCCTCGTTGTCACCGGTGGTGGCGGCGACCCATTCGTAGCGCGAACTGTTCGCGGTGAGCGCGCTGACCAGTTGGCTGCTCACCGTGCTCGCTCCGCCGAGTCCGCCCGCGCCGCCACCGCCTCGGCCGCCGAAACCGCCGAAGCCGCCGGCCACAGTGCCCTGGCCCGGTCCGCCTCCGGCCGGAGCGCCATTGTTGGTCCCGGTGGTCCCGGCGTTGCCGGTGGTCGCTGCATTGCCAGTGGGCACCGTGTTCCCTGTACTGCCGGTCGTTCCCGGGCCGCCACCAGGTGCGCCGAACCCACGACCACCGCCCGGTGCGCCGCCGGGTCCGCCGAAGCCGCCCGTGACGGTAGGGCCGGCCGAGGGAACGGCGCCGGTGTGCGCGGTGGAGGCGGTCTGCAGCGCGTAGGCCGTCGGGCCGGCCAGCAGGGTCAGCCCGACGAGCGGTACGGCCAACATCGCGGCGCGACGCATGACGCTCGGCGGCATCAACGCGATGCAGAGCGCGCCGGCACCGGCGATGAGCACCAGCCAACGCAGCCAAGGTTGCCAGGAGGATCGCCCCAGCAACTCGAACGACCACCAGGCGCCCGCAGCGATGACGACACCCAGCACGTAGCGCGCTGCTTCGCTGGCACGGCGCCGCCACAGTTCGACGACTCCGAGGGCGACCACTGCCGCGAGGGCCGGGGCCAGGGCCACCGTGTAGTAGGGATGGATGATGCCGCTGGCGAAGCTGACTACCAGTCCGGTGACGACGAGCCAGCCGCCCCAGATGAGCACGCTCGCCCGCAGCCCATCCGTCCGTGCACGCCCGGCCGTGAGCCAGAGCAAGGCGGCGACGGCGACGAGAGCGGCGGGCACGAGCCAGCTGATCTGCGAGCCCATCTCACTGCCGAACAGCCGGGTCAGACCGGTCTGGCCCGAGGAGAATCCACCGGTTCCTCCGGATACGTTGCCGTTATTGCTCGATCCGTCGAGCCGCCCGAAGCCGTTGTAGCCGAAGGTCAACTCCAGGATGCTGTTGTGATTGGACCCGCCGATGTACGGGCGTGAGCCGGCCGGCCAGAGCTCGACCAACGCGACCCACCAGCCAGCGGCAACGACCATCGTCGCAAGGGCAGCGAGCACGTGCCGAATCCGGCGGCCCAGACCGGTCGGCGCGGCGACCAAGTAGGCGATGCCGAAGGCAGGAACGACGAGCAGTCCTTGCAACATCTTGGTGAGGAAGGCGAATCCGAGCAACGCGCCCGCCAGCACGAGCCATCGGCCACGCGCGGCTTCGACCGCTCGCACGGTGGCATACGCCGCGGCGGTCATGATGAGCACGAGCAGCGCGTCCGGGTTGTCATAGCGGAACATCAGCGTGGCTACCGGCGTCGTGGCTAGGATCGCCCCGGCCAACAGCCCCGCGGTAGGAGTCGAAACTCGCCGCACTGCGGCGTACAGCAGGGCGACCGCGGCGACTCCCTCCAATGCCTGCGGTACGAGCAGCGACCAGGAGTTGACGCCGAACAAACGCATCGAGGCGTCCATCACCCACAACGAGGCCGGGGGCTTGTCGACCGTGATGAAGTTCGACGTGTCGAGTGATCCGAACAGGAAGGCCTTCCAGCTCCTACTGCCCGCCTCGGACGCCGCCGCGTAGAACTGGTTGGCCCAGCCCGACGCGGACAAGCCGACCAGATAGAGCAAGGCCGTACCGGCGAGCAGGGCGAACAGGCCGCCGCGCTCCGGGGTCAGCCGCGGTCGAGACCGACGCACCGGCGACGGTGGCCCGAGGGCCACCTCATCGCCGAGCGCCGGGTCGAGGGTCGCGGTCATGATGTCGCCTTGCTCAGGTCGTAGACAGTCGTTCCGCCGACGGTCGTGGAAGAGAAGTGCGAGCTGACCCAGCTGGTGATCTGACTGGTGCCACTCGATCCGCCCCCGCGACCGCCACCAGCGCCGCCGCCGGCGATGAAATAGCGGATCTTGCCCTGCTGCACGAGTTTCTCGAACTGGGCCAGGGTTATCGAGGGATCGCTTCCGGTGAAACCACCGATGGCCATGATCGCCTTGTTGCTCGCGAGCTCCAGCGGCGCGGCGTTCTGGGATCCGATCGTCGCCGCCGCCCAGGTCGTAGACGTGCCTTCGAGCAATTTCACCAGCGCCGAATTGGCCGTCTGGCCTCCGCTGCCGAAGCCGCCTGATTGGGCGCCGGTCACAGCCCCGCCGCTCGCAGCCCCGCCGCTCGCAGCCCCGCCGGTCGGAGCGCCGCCGGCCTGCTCGCCCGTCGAGCCGCTCGAGCCCGTAGAACCGTTGGTGCCCTTGGAACCCGTCGAACCCGAGCCCGGTGCGAAGCCACCAGGAGCACCAGAGCCGGAGCCGGAGCTCGACCCCGAGCTGCTGCCAGAGCTGCTGCCGGAGGACGAGCCGCCACCGAAACCGCCCGGACCGCCGAAGCCTCCACCGGGACCAGCACCGCTGGAACCGCCACCCGGCGGGCCACCGAATCCGCGACCACCACCGGCGCCCCCACCGGGTCCGCCGAAACCGCCACTCACGGTCGGTCCGGCCGACGGAGTGCTACCGGTGTGGGCAGTGGCGGCGGTGTCGAGGGCGTAGGCCGCCGAACCACCTCCGACGGCGATAGCCGAAGCCGTGGCCGCGACGATGCCGGTGCGTGCGGCCACGCTCAAGGGCACCACCAAGGCCAGCACGGCGATCCCGGCGGCCACGAGAATCAGCCAGGCGAGCCACGGGTGCCACGACGGGGCGCGACGCAGCAGTTCAAAGCTCCAGAGCGCCGTCACGGCGACCGTCACGGCGATGGCCGTGCGCGCGAGCGGCTCACGCCGACGCCAGAGCATGACGCCCCCGATGCCGACCAACGCTGCGATCGCCGGTGCGAGCTCCACCGAGTAGTAGGTGTGGATGATGCCGCTGGCGAAGCTGAGCACGGCCCCGGTCACCAAGAGCCAACCGCCCCAGATGATCGCGGCCGCCCGAGTTCGGTCGGTCCGCGGGGCGTGTCCGGCGACCACGATCAGCGCCACCAAGGCGAGCAATGCGGTGGGTATGAGCCACGCGATCTGGCCCCCGTTGAGCGAGTTGAACAGCCGCCCGATTCCGGTCGCTCCGCTGAAGTTCGCTCCGCCCCCACCGCCCGGACCGTTTTCCGAGCCGGTGATGCGGCCGAACCCGTTGTACCCGAAGGCCAGATCGAGCGCACTGTTGTTGGTCGACCCACCGATGTAGGGGCGATCGGACGCGGGCCACAAGGCCACGACCAGCAGCCACCAGCCAGCACCCACCAGCAAGGCACCGCCGGCGGCCAGGACCTGCCAGATGCGGCGCCCGATGCCGGTCGGCGCGGCGACCATATAGGCGACGAGCAGGGCCGGAATCACCGTGAACGGCTGCAATCCCTTGGCCAGGAAGGAGAATCCCAGGATCAACCCCGCCAGTAGCAACCAGCGCGTACCGGCCCGTTCTAACGCCCGGACCACACAGTACGCGGCGGCGACAATCAACAACGTCATCAGCGCGTCCGGGTTGTTGAACCGGAACATCAGCACGGCGACGGGTGTGAGCGCGAGTGCGGCGCCGGCGATGAAGCCTGCGACGGAGCCGAACCAGCGACGCACCGCCGCGTAGAGCAGCGCTACCGACGCCACGCCTTCCAGAGCCTGCGGCACCAGCATCGACCACGAGTTGAAGCCGAAGATCCGGCCGGAGATCTCCATCGCCCACAGGGAGGCCGGTGGCTTGTCGACCGTGATGAAGTTCGACGAGTCGAACGACCCGAACAGGAACGCCTTCCAGCTCTTGGTGCCGGCCTGCACGGCCGCGGCGTAGAACTCGTTGGCGTAGCCCGAGGCGCCCAGTCCCCAGATGTAGAGCACAGCGGTCGCGACGAGCAGCCCGGCGAAGGCCAGGCGTTCCCGTCCGAATCGCCTTGCCGGCGGACTGGGTTCGCTCGGCGCGGACGGGGGCGCTGCGTAGGCATCACTCGACAGCGAAGGGGCAAGCGTGCTCATCGGGAGTTCTCCGTGATCGACGGGGCGGATTGGGTGCGACGCCGGTTGGCGAACACCCATTCGCGCAGAAGGACGAACCGCACGACGGTGGCGGCCAGGTTGGCGGCGACCAGCACACCGACCTCGAGCGGACGGCCGGCGCCGGGATCGGCAGCACCGAGCAAGGCCAGCGATCCGCTGGTCAGCGCCAGGCCGATCGCGAAGACGACCAGGCCCTGGGCCTGATGTCGAGCTGCCCCGGATCCGGAGACGCCGAAGGTGAACCGCCGATTGGCGGCGGTGTTGCCGATCGCCGTGAGCAGCAACGCGAACAGGTTCGCCGGCTGTGCGCCCACCGCGCCGCGCAGCATGACGAACAGCAGCAGATAGGCGATAGTGCTGATAACGCCGATCAGGGCGAAGCGCACTGCCTGCAGGGCCAGTCGGGACGAGACTCCGGGCACGTCGAGCCGGTCGCGGCCGACTTGCTGCCGCAATTCGCGCATCGGCAGGTCGCCGCGGGCCAACGCTCGACCGACTCGGGCCACGCCCCGCAGGTCGGCCATGGCCGTGGCCATGATGTCGACTCGGCTGTCGGGATCGTCGATCCAATCGACCGGCACCTCGGCGATGCGCAACCCGCTTCGTTCGGCGAGCACGAGCAGTTCGGTGTCGAAGAACCAGGCGGTGTCGTGCACGTGCGGCAGCAGCGCACGGGCACAGTCGGCGCGCATGGCTTTGAAGCCGCACTGCGCGTCGGAGAATCGTGCGTTCAACGTCGTGCGCAGGATCAGGTTGTAACAGCGCGAGAGCACTTCACGTTTGGGACCGCGGACCACTCGGGCCGTGCGAGAAAGGCGACTTCCGATGGCCACGTCGCTGTGGCCCGACATCAACGGGGCGATCAGCGGCAACAGCGCCGAAAGGTCCGTCGAGAGGTCGACGTCCATGTACGCCACGACCTTCGCCGAACTGACCGACCAGACCTGGTGCAACGCGCGGCCGCGTCCCTTGGCCTCGAGATGGACGGCGCCGACCCCGGGCAGCTCGGCCGCGAGCGACTGCGCGATCGACCAGGTGCCGTCGGTGCTGGCGTTGTCGGCGACGGTGATCTGCGCTCGCCACGGAAACTGGGTCACGAGGAATTCGTGCAGGCGACGCACGCTGCGCGCGAGGTCGTCTTGTTCGTTGTAGACGGGAACGACGATCTCGACGTCCAGGGTCGAGGCCGTGGCGTAGTCGACGCCGAGTTCGGCCAAGGCGGTCATGGGATCAGGTGCTCCGATCATGCTCGTGCGACTGGTTGGGGCTGGTCATGGGCGATGCGCAACGCGAGCGCGGGGCAGGCGGCTACCACGCGGCGAACCGCTGCGCTCTCACGCTGGTCGAGTCCGACGGAGTCGATGAGTGGGAATCCCCATTCATCTCGGCGGATTCGCTGGGGCATCAAGGCGGCGCACAGGCCGTGGCCGTCGCAGCGGGTCCAATCGATCTCAATCCTCATCGGTGTCCTCCCATCGGAAGTTGGCGCAGCAGCGGCCGTCCGCAGCCGCCGCGCAAGTGAGCGTCGATCTCGTCCTGCAGCAGGTGTAGACCTGAGGTGACGAAACGGGCCGCGCCGTCGGGATGCCGGCAGGCGCCGCGGCCGTCGACGGCTCGGGCGTGGCCGAAGGCGGCGGCCAACGCGGGCGCCGTTCCTCGATAGAGGGCCTCGACGTCGGTGGCCAGCGCAGGCAGTCCGAAATGACACGGTCCGCACTGCCGCGCCGATTGAGCCGCGAGCCAGTGGGCGATGCGACCGAGTTCGCCCAAGGCGCACGTGTCGGCACCGACGACGAGGACGACGCCAGCACCGAACGTGCCACCGGCGGCGGCCACACCGGCACGGTTCAGGGCGATCTCGCCGGCCGGCGGCAGCCAGCTGCCGTGGTAACCACCGATGACGACGGCCTGTGCGGGTGCCGCACCGGCCGCGGTCATCAGGATGCCGAGCGGTGTGCCGAGCGGGATCTCGACCACGCCCGGACGTGCGACCGCGCCGCCGACGGTGACCAGGGTCGTCCCCGGTTCGTCGCGGGTGCCGGTGTCAGCGAAGCGATGCGGGCCGCGGCGCAACAACACGGCCAGCTGGGCGAAGGTCTCGACGTTGCTCAGCAGCACGCCGTCGGCCGACACCGGCCGGCGGCGACCGGCGGGGATGGAGGTGTCTCCGGCCAGGCCGCGCAGCAACGCATGCTCCTCGCCCCCGACGAATCCGCCGTCCACCCGAACGATCTGCACACGAGTTGCCTCAGTGCGCTCTTGGACGGCCCGCGCCAGCGATGAATAGGCCGCGGCGTCATGCACCGCCACGGTGATCTCCCGCGCCTCGACCGCGCGGCCGACACTGATCGCGCCGTCGAGGACGAGGTGCGGAACCCGGGTCAGCAGGGCGCGATCCTTGCGGCTGGCCGGCTCGCTCTCGGCTCCGTTGACGACGACCCGGGTGGCTGGTCCGGCCAGCGAACGGAGCTTGCGGGCGAAGGCGAAGCCCGCTCCCCCGCGGCCATACAACGCGCTGGCGTCGAGCAGTCCGAGCAGGTGGGCGTTGTCGGTGGCGGGCAGCGCACCGTGAATCGCGGTGTGCGTCACGTGGTCCACCCGCTCGGCCCGATCCAGCCCGGCGAGCAGTCGGGGGGCACCGATCGACCAGGCTGTGATCGGGCTGACGGGCATGACGGTTCCGGCGGCCATGACGGTTCCGGCGGGCATGACGGTTCCGGCGGGCACGGCGCGGGAGGCCGCCGCCCGGTCGGTGACGGCGGTCATCGGGCCACCGCCGAGGCGCTCGAGTGGTGGTGCACGGGTGGGGCAGCGCCGAAGCGGGCCGCGTGCGCGGGCGCTGCGGCCAGCACATCAGCGCGCCTGACCGGCGCGGTGAATCGGTAGCTCAGCGATCCGGCGACCGCGACCAGGCAGAGGACATAGAGCGCGCGAACCCACAGCACGCCGCTGTCGGTGCCGGATTCGAAGCCGTGGATGATGGCGAATCCCCAGGCGCCGTAGGCGAGCGCGTGCAGTGATCGCCAGATCGCCGCACCGCGCCGGGTGCCGGCCAGGCGACCGCGGCCGAGTCCGAGGACGCTGACGAACAGCAGCAGGTACGCGGCGATCGTGCCCAGACCGACCCACGTCGCGCGGTACCCGGCGGTGAACGGGACGATCGCGCCGGTTACGCCGACGTGCGCGTAGCTGTCGGCGAGGATGGTCACCACGTGCAGTACGAGCACGCCGAGGCCGAGGCCGCCGAGCACGCGGTGGACGTACTGCGTCACGAGCCGGCCGGTCGGGCGGCCGCGCCCACTGGTGATCGCGCCGAGTGCGGTTGTCGCGGTGAGCAGGATCAGTGCCGAGAGGCCGGCACCGCGAGCGGTGTACCAGAGCAACATCACGCCACCGCCGCCAGTCGATCCTGCGGCCAGCCGCGGGTATGGCTGATCGATCCGTCTTCGGCGACGAGGCGGGCGGCCAGATGGCGGCCCGTCAGCCACCGCTGTGCCCCTTCGCCGAGCACAATGGCGGCGGTGCTGGCGATGTTCGCCTGCAGGGCCGATTCGCCGTAGACCGCGACCGTCCGCCACGGCCCGAACGCCGGCTCAGCAGTGCGCGGGTCGAGGATGTGATGGCGGCACTCACCGTCGACCGACCAGCGTCGCAACGTGGTCGTCGAGGTCGCCATCCCGCCGCGGGTGATGGTAACGCGCTGGGCGGGACCGCCTTCGTGCTCCGCGACAGCCAGGCACCACGAGTGGTGACCGGCGACGGCGACGTCACCTCCGAGTTCGACCAAGGCCGCGGTGCCGTAGCGGTGCGAGATCGTCCGCGCGGCGTGGTCGGCGGTGAACGCCTTGGCGGTGGCGCCGAGATCCAGTTGCACGCCGACCGGCACGGTGAGCAGACCGGCGGTTCGGTCGAGACGGACCCTGCGCCAGCTGGCGGACGCCGCCGGACGGTTGTCAGCGGCGTGGGTCGCGGCGATGTCACAGCCGCGCGTCGCGGCGATGTCACGATCGCGGATCTCGCTGATGTCTCGGTCGTATCCGAGGCAGCGCAAATCCGCACCGACCGTGGGATCGACGAGGCCGTCGGTGCGAGCGGCGGCGTCGAGCGCGACGGTGACCAGGTCGCAGAGCAGCATCGGCACGGGCGTCGGCTTGCCGGCCCGCGCGTTGGCGCGCGACAGGTCGGAGTCGGACCGGAAGCGGCTGGCCATCGCGTCGATTCGCGCCAGCATGGCTACGAGGTCGGTTGCGGCCGGTTGCAGCGCGGCGCGGTCGGTGACCACCAGCCGGACGGTGCTGGACCAGGCGTGCGTGGTGAAGGCGTACTCGTTCATGACCCGTGGCTCCCGCCCGACGTGCGCGAACTCTGGTTGCTGTTCGAGATGCCCGAGGTGCTCGAACCGGAGGACGATCCGGAGCTGCTGTCGTTCGAGCTGCTGTCGGAGCTCGAACCGGACGAGCTCGAACCGGACGAGCTCGAACCGGACGTCCCAGACGTGTCCGAGGTCGATGTGGTGCCGGTGGTCGACGATCCGGACGCGGTGCTCGCGCCCGATTGGCCGACGCCGACGATCAGGGCGACGGTGGCGATCACTCCGGCGGCGCCGGCGCCGCCGCTGATCAAGGCCACCCGTCGCAGGAGTGGGTTGCGGCGCTGCTTCTCGTTCATACCGACGACGATGTCGCCGGGCGGCTCAGGCGCGGATCAGCCGAACGTCAAGCCGATCCTAAATCCAGATGTGCGGCAGTTAGGGCGAGCCCAGGCGCAGCTCTACGTGGGCCCCGCCGCTGGGGTTCGCGGCGATGGTCATGGATCCGCCGCTGGCCTCCGCGCATCGTCGGGCGATGTCCAGGCCGAGACCGCTGGAGCCACGGTCACTACGGCCGCGCGAGACCGCGTCGGGGCTGATCCCGGGGCCTTCGTCGGCGACGGCGAGGACGGCGCCGGGTTCGTCGACGCGCAGTTCGACGGCGTACGGCGTGCCTTCGGGCGTATGGGCGACGACATTCTCCAGCAGCGCGTCGAGCGCAGCGGCCAAATCTTCGGCGGAAGCGCGTACTAATAGCGGTTCGGCCGGCAGTCTCGTGCGGGTCGCCCGGCGCTGGTCGTCGGCGAGGGCCGACCAGAACTCCACCCGGTCCCGCACGACCTCGGTGGCGTCACAGGAAGGCAGCCGACCTTCGCGCTGCGGGCGCCGGGCGGCCCGGATCACCGCGGTGAGCATTCGTTCCAGGACGCTGACGTGGTTACCGACCCGTTCGGCTTCGACCGGATCACGCAGGGCTTCGGCGTCCAGCCGCAACGCGGTGAGTGGGGTGCGCAGCCGGTGCGAGAGATCGGCGACGGTTTCACGTTCCTCAGCGATGAGCTCGTCGATGCGGTCGGCCAGCAGATTCAGGGCGGACCCGACCTCGGCGATCTCCCGGGGTCCGTTGGTGGGTGCGCGAGCCGTGACGTCGCCGGCCGAGATGCGATGAGCCGTCTGGGCGGTGTCGAGAAGGGGTCGCACGATCCGGCGGGTGAGCAGTTCGCCGCCGATGAGCCCGATCAGCAGCAACGCCGCGCTACCGCCCGCGATCAAAGCCCACCACTTGCCGACCCCGGACTGGAGCGCGCCGCTGGAGACATACACCTGGACGAGGTAGGCGCCGCTGTTCGTGCCGACCGCGAGTTCGGCCACTTTACCGCCCGGCACGCTGACCATCTGTGGTTGGGCGCCGCCCCCGGTCGGCAGATTGCCATTGTGATCGTTGGGCAATCCGCCGGGCCCGCTGGCGCCTGGGTAGTCAGGCCGATGACCCTGCGAACCGAGGTCGTGCAACGTGCCGATGGTGGTGCCGTCAGGTAGTTGGACCGCAGTGGACCGATCTCGTGTCTGACTCAGGTTCTTGAGGTAACTGCTGATCTGGTCGGCGGTTGGGCTGCCGTTCTGCAAGTAGAGACCTACGGCCCGGGCCTGATCGAGGGCCTTGGCCTGCGCGTTGTTGGTGACCACGCTGGGCGTGAGGATGGCGAGCGGGATGGCGAAGGCGAGCACGACCAGGGCCGTGATGCCGAGTACGAGCAGCAGGATGCGGCGACGCATCAGGCGTCGCCGGGTTCCGCGCTGGCGGCCAGGCGCACGCCGACGCCGCGCACGCTGTGCAGGAATCGGGGCCGAGCCGCGGATTCACCGAGTTTGCGGCGCAGCCAGGACAGGTGTACGTCGACGGTTCGGTCGGAGCCGCCCCACGCAAGCTGCCATACCTCGGCCAGCAGGTCGCGTTTGGTGACGACTTCGCCGGCGCGACGGGCCAGGGCGAGCAGCAGGTCGAATTCTTTGCGGGCCAACTCGACCGGCCGGCCGTCGACGGTGACCTCACGGCTGCGGGTGTCGATGACGAGCGCGCCGACATTAATCAGCGGGTCTTCGTCGCTGCGCCCGGAGCGACGAAGCACGGCGCGGATACGAGCGTTGAGTTGCGCGGCCGTGAACGGCTTAATCACGTAGTCGTCGGCGCCGAGGTCGAGTAGGCGCACGATTTCGGTCTCGTCGTCACGCGCGGTCGCAATGATCACAGGCACTTCGCTGATGGCGCGCAGCATCGACAGGACGTCGGCGCCGTCGACGTCGGGCAGGCCGAGATCGAGCAGGACCACGTCCGGTTTCTGCTCGACAGCGCTCGAGAGGGCGCTCATACCGGTCGCGACAGCGTTCACTCCGTGGCCCAGTTCGCGCAGCGAGCGCATGAGGGCGGACCGGATGGCCGGGTCGTCCTCGACGAGCAGCAGGCTGACCACGTCGGATCAGTCGGCGTCGTCGGGTTTGTTGCGCTTGAGCTCGTCGCCGAGACGGGAGAGGAAGTCGAGGTCGTCGTCGGGGGCGACAGTTCGTCGCGGCGCCCGTTGTTGGCTGGGTCGGAAGCCGGAGGTGCGCGGGACGGTGGAAACGGCTCGTCGGGGCCGTCCGAAGATTATCCAGAGGGCGGCGCCAAAGGCCCAAAGGATCAGGACGATGAGCACCCAGAGGGTCTTCTGCAGGCTGCGCACCCGGTGGGGGTCGGTCATCAGCGCGTCGACGGCGGCCCACACCCAGAACAGCGTTCCGAAGAACAGGAACAGGCCACCGCCGGTAATCATGCGAGCCAGCATACGAGCGATTCTGTGGATTCCGCCGGGTAGCGGCGCTGCCGCGTCTCACCCGTCGATGCTTCCGCCGGTTGTGGTGGTCATGGCGGTGGGAGGGGCATCGCTCCGCGATACTGGCGAGATGGCCTTCGACGACCTGCAGGACTTCGTTACCGCCTTGGAGAAGGACGGCGATCTGGTGCGCGTCCGGGTGCCCGTGGATCCGCATCTGGAGGCGGCGGCGATCGTCCAGCGAGTGGTGCGGGAGCAGGGACCGGCTTTGTTGTTCGAGCGGCCCTCGCGTGGCTCGATGCCGCTGCTCTTGAACGCGTTCGGCACGCCCCGGCGGATGGCCCGATCGCTCGGGGTCGACTCGTTCGACGAGATCGGTCGGCGCATCGCCGAGTTGGTGCGGCCGGAGCTGCCGCGTGGTGTTGGCGGCTTGCGCGACGCGTTGGGGAAGGTGGCGCAGCTGCGGGCCGTCCCGCCGCGGAGGGTGAAGGCAGCACCCGTCCACGACGTGGTGCTGCGCGGCGATGAGGTTGATTTGAATCGGCTGCCCGGGATCCAGGCCTGGCCCGAGGACGGTGGCGTGTTCTTGAATCTCGGTTTGACGCACACGCGGCATCCCGAGACCGGTGCCCGCAATCTCGGGATGTATCGGTTACAGCAGCAGGACGAGCGGACGCTCAGTTTACATTGGCAGATCCATAAGGATTCGACCTCGCATGCGGCGGTGGCGCAGCGGCGGGGTGAACGGTTGCCGGTGGCGATCGCGTTCGGGTGTCCGCCGGCGGTGACGTACGCGGCGTCGGCCCCGCTGCCGGCCGAGATCGATGAGTACTTGTTCGCCGGGTTCGTGCAGCGTGATCGGGTGGAGCTGGTCGATTGCCTGACGGTGCCGCTGCAGGTGCCGGCGACGGCACAGGTGGTGTTGGAGGGTTGGGTGGAGCCGGGCGCCCGGTTGCCCGAGGGCCCGTTCGGTGATCACACGGGCTTTTACACGCCGGTGGAGCCGTTCCCGTTCATGCGGGTCGAGACGATGACGATGCGTTCGGATGCGCTGTTTCAGTCGATTGTGGTGGGGCGGCCTCCGCAAGAGGACGGGCCGATCGGTAAGGCAACTGAGCGGATCTTTCTGCCGTTGATCCGGTTGACCGTGCCCGAGATCGTCGACTACGACCTGCCCGAGGCGGGTGTATTTCACAACTGCGTGATCGTGTCGATCGAGAAGCGCTTTCCTAAGCACGCGCAGAAGGTGATGAACGCGATTTGGGGCGCGGGGCTGTTATCTCTGTCGAAACTGATCGTCGTCGTCGACGCGGACTGCGACGTGCACGACTATGCCGAGGTGGCTTGGCGAGCGTTCGGGAACGTGGACTACGCGCACGACGTGCTGCATTCGGTAGGTCCGGTGGATCATCTAGATCACGCGTCGTACGAGCAATTCTTCGGTGGCAAGTTGGGCGTGGATGCGACGCGAAAATTGCCGACCGAGGGTTATCGGCGTGAGGGTGGTTGGCCGCAGGAATGCGTGGTCGACGCCCCGACGTCGGAGCTTGTGACGCGTCGGTGGGCAAGTTACGGCATCCGCGGCGGCCGCTGAGCCAGCGAGGTCGATCGTTGCTGGCGAGCCGTCGTTCGGTGTCTCCGCAAGGAACGGGGCGCCCGGACGCTTCACGTCCCGGGCGCCCCGTCTATTTCGCTGCGCCGTCGGCTAACGCTGGCGGAGGGTTTGCCGGCGTTGGCCGAGGAGCAGCATCAGGCCGGCCAGGGTCACTAGCCCACCGACGATCGCCATGAGTTCCAAGTTGCCGGCACCGGTGTAGGCCAGAGCTGCCGGCGCGCTCGCGGTGACGGTCAGTGGCGTGGCCGGGGTACCTGTCGGCGTGGACGACACGGGCGGCGTTTGACCGCTGCCCCCGTTGGGTCCGGTCATCGGCGTCACGAGCACCGTCTCCGGCGTCAGCCCGGGCGTCGTCTGAACGGACTGGGTCGTGGCGGTTTCAGCCGCCGATTCGACGTAGGTGTAGCAACCGGGCAGCGACACGACGAAGTCCGGCGTGACCACCGAGCCCGAGTCGGAGACCATCACCGTGCCGGACGTGATCGGCGTGAGGGCCGCCCAATCGACGCCCTCACAGGTGCCCGCGGTCACCGGCTGCACCGGGCCGAGCAGCTGCCAGCTGACGGTCAGCGTGGCGCCGGCCGCGTCGCTAACCGTGATCTCGTCGTGGATCGGGCTTCCGGCCTTGACCGTCTGAGCCGAGATCGTCGTGCCGATCGACGGGTGGGACTTGGTCGTCACCGGTGGGATCACACGCACCGTCTCGTTCGCGATCGGGCCGACTTGTGTGGGGTATTCCGTGCCCGTCACGCCCGTCGCCGACTCCGCCCGCTGTTGAAAGACATAGCAACCAAGAGCAGTCAATGCCAGTCCGTTCGCGTCCGGCACCAAGGCAGACGTCGCCCCAGCCGGTAGCGTGACGTTGCCGCTGTGAGCGGCAGGAACATCTGTAGCTGCCGTCGCCCACGCCGCACCCGCGCCGCAATCACCGCTGGCACTCTCGGTCACCGGCCCGATGAGGCGCCAATCCACCGTCACCGGCACAGTTGCAGCGGCCTTCAGGATGATCTGATCCGCAACAAACTCACCCTGATGAAGGACATCTCTGGTCACCTTGGTCGAAACGTCCGGCGTGACCGGCGTTATCACCGGGGTCGGCGGAACCAACACCACTTCCCGCGTGTCCGAGGTCGGCGACCACGACGCCGTCTGAGCGCCCGGAGCAGCGCTCAACCGCTCCTGGAACACGTAACAGCCCGCCCCGCTGACCGACACATCCGCGGTATCGATCGAGGACGTATTCGCCGGCACCGTGACCGTGCCACCCACCACCGTCGCCGCGTGGGAGTAATCCAGCTGATCACAGCTTTGCCCCGATCCCGCCGTCACCGGCCCGACCAACTGCCAATCCACCTGCGTCGCAGTGGCCTGCAGCGCCGACAACGTCACCGTGTCATGCACCGACCCACCACCAACCGGCAACACCTGCGGACTAGCCTGCGTCGACACCGACAACACCGGCGTTACTTGAACGATCTCGCTCGGTTCGCTGCCGGCGGTGGTGAAATTGGTGCCCGTAATTCCGTTGGCATCGTCTTGATCGACCTTGGCCTGGAACGTGTAGCAGCCCACCGCATTTACCGCGGCTTTCGTCTGCCCGTTTCCGGGCACTGTAACAGTGCCATTTTGGCCGAACGTGGCCGTGCCCTTGTACGGAATAACCGCAGGAAGATTCGTCCAATCGGCGCCGCTGTCACAGGAGTTGTTCGTCGGATTCGGCTTCACCGGACCGACCAACTGCCAGTCGACCGTCACCGGCACGGCGGTGGAGTCTCCGGTTAGCGTGAGGTCGTCGGTCAAAGTTGCTTCGACTGATGCTGACTGAAGCGAGGCCTTCGTCGACACGGCCGGCGCGATCTTTGTGATAGGGACCAGGACTACCTCTGTCGGTTCGCTGCCCGGCACCGGGTAGTCGGCCGTGCCTCCGTCCACCTTGGCCTGGAACGTGTAGCAGCCCGGTCGTCCTACTACGATTGCCTGGCCTGGCGGGGGGACGGTTTGATGCCCATCGGAGGAGAACGTCGCGGTGCCTGAAACCTGATTGGCGGCGTTACTCCAATCAAGTGATTGGTCGCAGGTACCCGTGGCGCTCGGCGTCACCGGACCGATCAACTGCCAGTCGACGGTAGTCGGCTGGCCGCCGCTGTTCGTCAACGTTATGCCGTCTGACAACGACTGACCGTTGCCTAACGGACTTGACGAGGCTTTTGTCGTAACCGTCGGCACCGGCGGCTTCGTGATCAGCACCGTCTCGTTCGCATCGTTAGTCGGCGACCACGTGCCATTGCCACCGGAGGAGTCGGCGAGCTTCTCCCGGAACACGTAGCATCCCGCCGCGGTCAGCGCCTTTCCCGGCTGAGGCACCACCCCCGAAGCGCTCCCTCCTTGGACCCGCACCTGGCCCGACGTCACCACATCGGCGCTGGAGTAATCGAGCTGGTCGCAGGTCTGGCCGGCACCGGCCGTTACGGGACCTAGAAGCCGCCAGTCCACGAATGTGTCGGCGGTCGGCGTCGGGCTCAACGAGATGGTGTCCTGTACGGTCGTGCCGTTCCCGGTCGTCGAACCCGTTTGCGGGCTCGCCTGGGTGGAAATCGTCAGACCGTTGTTGCCCTGGCCGGTGCCACCCGCGAAGAACGAGGAACTCGAGACATCACTAGGACCGGTGTACTTAGGCTGCGACGTCGCGCTCAACGTTGCCGTGTTAGCAAAGTTTTTTGTTGAGTTGTTGCCGGGCGTGAAGCTCATCGTGTAGTTGATGTTGTACTGATTCTTTGTTGTGTCGAGCTGCCCATTAGGAAAGGTGATCGTGAATCCGTCGCTACCGTCCTGATTGTTGCTCACGGTGTAACTCGGCTGAGGCGTCACGGTCGTGAACGAACCGCTGGGCAACGTCCTGGACCCTATGAACAGACTCGACTTATCGAGCGTCGCGTTCCCCGTCGAGACCCGGTCGACAATCGTGACGTCGGACAGCGCAACCCGGTCGGGTAGATCGATAGCACAGACCACTTTTTCGGAGTCTACGGTGTCGGGGATGCAGGACTTCGCAAAGTCGTCCGGTGTCGTTCCGCCACCACTACCGCCGGTGGGCGGAGGGCCGAAAGTTACTGTAACCAAGATCGGGGACACCGCGCCGGTGGAAATCGAGATGGTTTGGCTGCCCGAGTCGGTCTGCGCGAAGTTCAACTGGCCGCCGAAAAACAAGGTGCCCCGCACATTGGTCTTTCCATCGACGTAGGACGACAGCGTGCACTGCACGAATTGCGCGCTGGCGCTGCATGACCCGGCGCTCTGTCCATCCGGCGTGACTAGTGAAAATGTGGCAGTCAGCGGCCGCAGCGTCGAAGGCAAAGTCATGCTGAATGTGCTGCCAGACTTCGTTCCATCGGGGACCGACCACGTCGCATCGACTCTGACCGTGTCGGTGCGCTGGAATCCATTGGTCGGCGTCGTGCCGTCCTGCTCGGTGATCGTCACCGTCTTGATCGCGTTTGCGATGTCCACGGCTTGGGCGGCCGAGGGCGTCACGAAGACGGTCAGGCCGGCGACGACGGCGAACGCCAAGAGCACCGTGACGAATCGTGAGAGACGCCGGCGAAGCGTGGCCGGACGGAGGGCAGCCCGCAGACTGAGACGCGACAAAGCACAGCTCCTTGCTGTTGTGTTCGCGCGCAGCACTCCCCCCGGGATTGAACCCAACCAGCAATGGTCCTGACGCCCCATAGACCTGTCTGCCCGGAATCGGTGTAGACCCAGGGCGCGGAAGCGATCACGCGCCGCCACCACGGAGATCGCCGGCAGAAAGGACTGCCGCGGTGGGCCGATTACGCTGGCTGGCGTGGTGGGGCAATTGGAACGCGGCGGGCCGGGCGTCGTACGCCGCTTCCTGCGGTTAGTGATGATCGAGCACTCGGTTTTCGCGTTGCCCTTCGCCTACATCGCCGCGCTGACCGCCATGTGGCAACAGACCCGCTCCGTGCACTGGTGGCAGCTCGTCCTCATCACTGTGGCGATGGTCTCAGCCCGCACAGTGGCGATGGCGGCCAATCGCATCCTCGACCGCGACTTCGACGCCCTCAACCCGCGCACTGCGCGCCGCGAATTGGTTACCGGTCAACTGTCCGTGCGCGCGGCCACCCTCGGCACCCTCGTGGCGCTTGCCGCATTCCTGGCTTCGGCCGCCGCCTTGTCGTGGCTCTGCCTGCTGCTGGCCCCCATCGCCGTCGTCGTGTTGGTCCTCTACTCCTACGGCAAGCGCTTTACCGACTTTCCGCAGGCGCTTCTCGCACTTGCCCAGTTCGTCGCCCCTGTCGGTGCCTGGATCGCCGTACGCGGTACTGCGCCGAACGAGGCGATCGCGCTCGGCCTGGCGGTCGGGTCCTGGATCGGCGGCTTCGATTTGATCTACAGCTGCCAGGACGCCGAGGTCGACCGGCGCATCGGCTCTCGTTCCTTCCCGGCCCGCTACGGCATCCGGGCCGCGCTGCGCACGTCCGCGGTGGTGCACGTCGGCACGCTGCTCTGCTTCATCTGGTTCGGCGTCGGCGCGGGCCTCGGCTGGCTCTGGTGGGTCGGCGTCGCGCTCACCGGCCTCGTGTTGGTCTACGAACACTCGATCGTCCGCGCGAACGATCTCAGCCGTGTCAACCGAGCCTTCTTCACCGCCAACGGCGTGATCGGTATCGGATTGTTCGGCTTCGCGCTAGCGGATCTGGCCGTGCACGGCCTCGGCACGTAGCGCTGCCAGGCCGAAGCGATTCAGCCTGTCACGGCTGCGGATTCGTGCCCGCCACCAGCGGCCGCGCGCTCAACGCGCACGGTGCCAGCGCCAATGAGAGATCGACGTTCTTGGACGATGCGGGCGCACTCACGCGAACGTAAGTCGAGCGGGTCTGCGCCTGACAACTCACCGAGCTGTCCTTCAAAAGCGTGCTCGCCGACGCCTGCGGATCCAGCGAGATCGTGGAAACGGTGTCGGCGGTCCGTGTCAGCGGCGCGGTCATCGACGCCTTCTTGTCATCGAGCAGCGTCGCCGACGGGTAGCCACCGAGGTTACAGGCCGAGGCACCCGTGTTCGTGAAGGTCAACAACGCGTAGCTCGCGTCCTGCGCGCCCGGCAGCCGCTCCGCGGTTATCGTCAACGCGCTTCCGCACGTGTTGACCGCCGGCGCCGGCGCCGACGACGCGGACGACGACGCCGATGTCGCGGCGCCGCCCGACGACG
>JAFAWL010000208.1 GCA_019241805.1 Actinomycetota bacterium | reverse complement strand
GGGGCTGTGGATCCAGACCCGGAGCGGTCCCGGCATTCGCCCCCGCTTGCCGGAGATCGCCTCCTCGGCGACAAGGCGCTGCGCTTCGTCCATCTGCTCCAGAGGGAGATCCCGTATCCGCATGGCGATATCCTGAAGGGTTCGAGGAGGATTGGGCTGTCGTCTCCGGCGCCCGAGGGTTCGGTGCGGCCGCCGGCCTGCTCGGCGAGATACAGATCGAGCTTGCCGGGCGTGAACGCCCGCTCCCACCTCGAGATCACGAACGTGGCGACACAATCGCCTTGTCGGGCCCCGCTTGCTCTCCTTCAGCATGAGCCGCGGCAGCACCACCTCCCTCGACGCCGTGCCGAGGACATGAGCAGCTCGTCGCGGAGACCCGCTCGCAGGAGTGGATAACGAGGAGGAACCTGATGCGAAAAATGCTCCGTTCCCTTATGTTCACAGCGGGCCTGTTGTCAGCGACCGCCTACGCGGCCGATCCCCCCGACAAGGTCGAGCACGTTATCGTCCCGCACGGGGACGCCCGGATCGAGACACTCGCTCAGGGCCAGGGGCCGCTCATTGTGATGCTGCCGTCCCTGGGCCGCTCCGGCGAGGACTACAACCAAGTCGCGGCTAAACTGGCGGCGGACGGGTTCCGGGTCCTGCGACCGCAGCCTCGCGGCATCGGCCAGAGTCAGGGGCCGATGGAGCACCTCAACATGCACGCCCTCGCGGCCGATGTCGCCGCGGTCATCGACCATGAACACAAGGGCAAGGTGGTCGTGGTCGGCCACGCATTTGGCAATTTCGTCGCGCGCCAGCTCGCCGCGGACAGGCCCGATCTGGTTCAGGGCGTCGTGCTCGCGGCCGCTTCGGCGGGCAAGGTCCCGCCCGGTTCGACCGAAAAGCCGATCGGCCCGGAGGTCCGCGAGGGGATCGATTGTCCGTCCGACGCGTCGCTCCCGGAGACGAAGCGGCTCGATTGCCTGCGCCGGATCTTTTTCGCGCCCGGTCATGACGCGAGCGTTTGGCTCGGCGGCTGGAACGATGCCGTGCATCACATGGAATCCTGGGCGCGCGAGCACACGCCCGTGGACGACTACTTCGCCGCGGGCAGCGCGCCGATCCTCGACTTGCAGGCGGGGGAGGATCCGGTGGCACCCCGCCGGTTCTCGAACGTTGTGAAGTCGATGATCGGCGACAGGGTGACGGTGGTCGTTGTTCCGAACGCCAGCCACGCGCTGTTTCCCGAGCAGCCGGACGCGGTGGCGAGGGAGCTCGCAGCGTTTGCTCGCCGGGTATTTGCGAGCGCAAGCCATTAGGATGTCAGCGGGGAGCTCGCTGCCGGGCGACTTGCAGCTTGCGGCTGTCATTGCTGCGGCCGTGTCGTAGAACGCCGTTCCGGGTCACGCCGCGGCGCTCTTCAGCTCGGGTGCGGTGGACAAGTAACCTGCCGCGTTCGGGCCGGCGACGGTTTGACGGTCGCGGCCATTGATCAGCACGGCATTGAGCCCAGGGGGCGCATGGCTGACCGTCAATGTCGGGGTCGGGACGCCGACCGAGTCTGCGAGTTGGACCGACACCGCGCCATGGGCGACGTCGACGCCGGTCACCGTGACGCCGTCGATGCCGACGCCCTGTCGCGCCGTGGCGTCGATGTGCGCGGTGCCATACCGCGCCACCAATTCCTCGAAGGCAACCAAGGCATAGCCGACGCTGAAATCGAAGGTCGACGGCCCGAGGCGGGCGTCGCGGCCGCGATGGGCATAGCACTCGTCCGCGTAGCCCAGCGGCCCCTTGTCATGGACCGACGAGACTGCCGCGTTCTCCGGGATATACATCAGGGCGAGCGGTGCACGCATCGCGGCCACGCCCCGCGCCAGATACTCGTGTTCGCCGGTCAGGGCATAGAAGTCGGCGATGCCGGGTGCAAAGATGCCGCTGCGTGCGTCGTTCCAGCCGGTGTGGCCGTTACCGATCCCGATGCTTCCGAAGCCCTTCACGGAGAGGTAGGGCGGGCTCCACACGCCTTGGAACAGCAGCAGGTAGTCCACCGCGCGCAAGGCCTGGTCGAGATAGGCCTGCGCGCGCGTCAGCCGGTACAGCAGTTTGGCCAGCTCGGCCGTCCAGAAGATCGGGAATGTGCATTGCGGCCGCTGGCCGGAGTAGTGGTCCACC
>JAFAWL010000086.1 GCA_019241805.1 Actinomycetota bacterium | reverse complement strand
AGCAAGCAGCGCCGCAGCCGCCGGATCTGCGTAATTGATGGGGATACCGGGGTTGAGCGCTTTGAACTCCGGGTCGGCCGTGATGCTCTGCGGGTTGCCGGCCAGCGCCGTGTATGCGGCCGCGATTGCCGGTTCCTGCGTGTAGGACTCGGTCATTAGCTTGGCCAGCAACCGAGGCGTCATCTTCAGGTCCGTGTAGGGCTGGCCTTGCGCGTCGTCTATTCGATAACTGATCGAGAAGCCGGTTACCGCCACCGGTGCCTGCACCGTCGGGGCGTTAAACCCCGCGGCACCGCCGTCCGGTGCCTTGGCGCTGAACGCAGCCTCGACCCCCTTGTTGGCCACGAGGGTGCGCGCCAACTGCTCATCGGTCTGCACGTGGTTGAACTTGAACAGCTTGGGGTCGAGGCAGAACGCCGGGGCCCACTGGATCGCGGCCTCGGTCATCAGCTCGGAACCGTAGACGTCCACCGGCTGCGCCGAACTCTTGATGTCGCAGACGTTGGCCGGTGGAGCGAACGACAACGGCACGACGATGCGATTGCGCCAATTCGAGGCACTCCACCAGAGCGACCCACTGACGGCCAGGTCCGGGGCTTGGCCGCCCGAGGCCACCTGACCCGGCTGATACGAACCGGTCTTCTCGCAGGTATCGCCGGCCTGCTGGGCGACCGATGCCGGCGGCATGTCAGCGGCGGGCACACCGGCGCCGGCCAGGTCACAGCTGATCCCCTCGACCGGGATCACCACGAGCGAACAGGCGACGGTGTCCGAGCAGCCGAGCGAGGCATTCTCGGCCGCGGTGGAGATGTCGAAAGTATCGGTGCCCGTGCCGTCGATCGCGGTCGTGGCGAAGGTGGCATTGCTCGGGATGCTGGCCGAGGTCTGGTCGACGGTGTAGTCCTCCGGCGGTATGCCACCGCAACCAGCGCCGGGCCCGTAGGGATAGGACGTGCCATCGACTGCGACGAAGGGCACCCACGTCTCCGACGGCGTGGTGGAGTCGAACAGCACACACGCGGCCGGTTCGGGATTGGGTCGCCCGACTATCGCATCGCGCTGGCTCGTTGTCGCGTAACGATCCAGCCGCCAGGGACCGTAGCCGGTGGTGCGGTCGGCCTGGAAGCGCGACTGCCACCCGTGTGTCCAGCAGGTGGTCGGATCGATGTTCGGGGTGGACGTGCCGCCTCCGCTGGTATCCCGGCACTCGAGGATCACCATGGGGTATTCCTGGTTGGGCGCGTCGGCCGAGTTGTAGTTACCGGTGACGCGGCCGGTCGGCTTGGCTCCGGACCAGGTGACGTTGATGTCCTGGCGCCCGCGCAGCTGGGTCGTCTGGTCGATCGAGATCTTGACCGTGCGGGAGTCCACCGTGGTCTGGCTGCCGTCGGCGTTGATGTTCACGCGCGACACCGTCTTCGAGGTCGAGAACGATCCCGGTGGCGTCGTGTCGGCGTGGGCGGCGCCGGACGGCCCGAACGGGATCAGCGCCGCCAGCGTGAGCGTGACCGCGGCGATGACGGCGCTGAAGCGGCGCATCACCGCCCGCCCGGTTCTCGCCCGGATAGGTGCCGACCGACGACCGCCGGCACGACCAGCACAGCGAGAAGCAACACGACGGCGAGCACGTACAGCACCGGACTGAAGCCGCGGTTGTTCGCCGCTTCAGCCAGGTTGGTCGACTGGCCGGTGACATTGCTGTTGCCGCCGGCGCCGTTGGCCACCGTCTGCCCGGTCAACGGATCGACCGTCCCGCCGCCGGCGGCATTGGTGTCGTTCGCGGTCGCGGCGCGCGATGCCGTCGCGCCGCCGTTAGCGCCGCCGTTCGTGCCCGACGTGCCGGACGTACCAGCGGTCTGACCGGTCGGGGCCGAACCGTCCTTGTTCGGGTTACCGATGATGATGCCGACGTCGGCCGCGCACGGGCCGGCTCCCTGCTTGTCGCAGGCCGGTGGTTGCGGCGCGATCTGGGCCAGGTGGTTGACGGTGGGCTGGTTGGCCACGAACGTCGGGTTATTGCAGGTGGTGACGTTCTCGGCGTTGAGGTCGACCGCCGAATCGGCGGCGTGCAGTTTGGCGATCTGGGTGAAGCCCGCTTGCACCAGGTTGATCGGCAGTGGCGAGTAGCCGATCGGCCCCATCTCGGCCTGCCCCTGACAGATCGAGTAGTAGAGGAAGTCGGCAATCGTCTGGCGTTGCGCCGTCGACGTCGTCTTCGTCTCGGTGCCGTTCGACCCGGTGGGAATGATCATGTACGAGTAGGACGAGAGCGGGTACGTGCGAGGATCCGGATTCACGTACACGTTGTCGAGGGTTTGGGTCAGATAGTTGATCGAGGTCGGATCGTTGTTGATCTGCGCGGCGGTCAGCGCGACCGCGTCGTTGTACTGCGTAGGGGCGGTGTAGTAGCCGGCGCTGTTCAGCACCTTGGCCACGGGGTAGTTGGCATGCAGCGCGTAGGAGTACTCGTCGAACGCGATCGATCCATTGCCGGCCGCCGAGGTCACGAAGTTGATTACGCCGTCGGAGCCGTTCTGGGCCACCTGCTTGCCCTGTCGGGGGAAGTACTCGGTCATCTCGCTGGCGCCCTTGTTGAACGGGCCCCAGTACTGCCCGTATTCCTTGGCGAGATAGGCCGTGAACTGGGCCGTGGAACCGGAACCTTCCGAGTGAACCACCGGGATGATCGGCAGGTGCGGCAGGTTCAACGCGTTGTTGTTGTCGGACTTGATCTGGGAGTCATCCCAATAGGTGATCTGGTTGGTGAAGATCTTGGCCAGCGTGTCGCCTGAGAGCCGCAGATTGCGGATCATGGCCGAGCCGTTGCCGATGTGGTACGGGAATGACGTGCCACCGGCCACGATCGGCAGGTACGCGTATGGTCGGCCCAGCGACGTGTCATCGGTCTGCGTGATCGGGTCTTTGCCCTGGTAGGCGATGTCGCTGACGCCGAAGTCAGTGGTCTTGTAGGCGAAGTCCTTACGGCCCTGGGCCGAGCCCGACGAGGTGAACACGACCTGCAGGCCCTGCTTGTTCACATCGGCGATCCACTGGTTGACGGCGTTCGCGGCCCAGGACGATCCCGACCCGGTGATCTGGGTGTGGCTGGCGGCGGCGGCCGGATCGGCCCCGATCATGCTGATCAGACCGGTTAGTGCGAGGGCGAGCCCGATCGCGAGCGATCGCGTGGGGAGGCGCATCAGATATTCCTTGTTCGTTCGATATCGAGATTCGGTCAGCGGGATTGACGTTGACGAGCCAACAGGCGGGCGGTGACGAACAGGATGAGCACGATCGTCAGCAGTGCACTGGCCGCGCCGAAACCGCGCTCGATGTACAGGGGCTCACCGCTGCGAACGGCGAAGTAGGTGTACAGCGGCAGGGAATTCATCGGCGCACTGACCGGATTGGCGTTGAAGAACGTGGAGGCGCCGGAGGTCAGCAGGACGGGTGAGGTCTCGCCGATGCCACGGGCGATTCCGAGAATGAGCGCGGTGGCCAGACCGGGTCGGGCGGTCGGAAGCACGACCCGCCACACCGTCTGCCAGCGCGAGGCTCCGAGAGCCTGACTGGCCTCGCGCAATCCGCTGGGCACGACTCGCAAGACGACGTCGGAGGCGCGGGCGATGATCGGCAGCATCATCACGCTGATCGCCATCGCGGCGGCGAAACCGGTCTTGGGGAACTGGATGTCGACGATCAGCACGGCGTAGACGAACAGACCCGCGATCACCGAGGGTAACGCGGTCATGGCCTCGACGACCGTGCGGACGACTCGCGATGCCCGGCCACCGATCTCCACCATGTACACCGCGGTGCCGACACCCAGTGGAAGCGTGATCGCGACGGCGATGCCGATCTCGATGAGCGAGCCGACGATCGCGTGCAGGATGCCGCCTTTGTTCAGTGGGTCCTGCGGGCCGACGGCGGCCATGTCCTTGGTCAGGAAATTCAGGTGGAACAGCGCGTGGTAGCCGCGCAGGAACGTGAAGCCGACCGTCGACACCAAGGCGGCGCCGGTGATCAGCGCCCCGCCGGAGATGACGGCTGAAGCGACCCGGTCGACCACGAGCGGGCGCGGGTTCGACATCGCCGAGACGGCGACGTAGAAGGCGATGAAGCTCAGGTACCAGAGGACGAAGAAACCGATCAGCCCGCTGAACGGCAGCACGAAGACATAAATCACCCAGCACAGCGCAAACGATGCGGCCAGCGAACCGAACAGGCCCGCGTAGTCGTCGAACGTGCGCGCGCGCAGCGGCCGCGGTCGATCAGAGGCGGGGTCGCTCGGGCGTTCTACGGCCAGCGACCGTACGACCGTGCGCCGAGGCTGGGGACTCGACTCGCGCTCGACGTCCTCGTCGATGGTGCGGTGCGCGCCGGCGACGGTGAGCGACGTGCTCGTCATCAGATGTCCGTCCCGGCGCCGCTGCGGCTACGGGCCACGACCGCGGCGGCCAGCGTGTTGATGATCAGTGTGATGACGAACAGCACGAAGCCCGCGGTGAGCAGAGCGGCCAACTGGGCCGGAGACGAGTCGCCGAAGCGACCGGCGATCAGGGAGGACACCGAGTTGGTGCCGATCTCCAGCGGCCGGAACTTGATGTCGAAGGTGGGCGAGATGATCAGCAGGACAGCGATGGTTTCGCCAAGGGCCCGGCCCATCGCCAGCATCGTGCCGCCGATGATTCCGCCCCGGCCGAACGGCAGCACGACGGTTCGAATCATGCCCCAGCGGGTCGAGCCGAGCGCGAACGCGGCTTCACGTTCACCGGCCGGGGCGTGGGAAAAGACTTCGCGCATCACAGCACAGGCCATCGGCAACACCATCATTGCCACGGCCATACCGGCGATGAATGCCGATCCGACGTAGTCGCTCTGCTGCCAGATCGCGGCGTGCGGGTCGCTGTCGACGTGGAAGAAGGGCACCCAGCCCATATAGGTGTTCAACCAACGCGCGACGTAGGACGCGTGCGGTTCGATGAGGAAGAAACCCCACAAGCCGTAGACGATGCTCGGCACCGCCGCCATCAGGTCGATCATCGACACGAGTACCGGCCGCACCTTGGGCCGCGCGTATTCACTGATGAAAAGCGCGGTCAGGAATGCCAGTGGAAACGCGAATGCCAATGCGACCAGGGCGATGGTGACGGTGCCGACCAGCACGGCGGCGATGCCGACGACGTCGCGGTCCGGATCCCACTGACTCTGCGTGAAGAAGCCGAAGCCGTAGCGCCGCAGGGTCGGCACGGCTTGGATGGCGAGGAAGACACCGAT
>JAFAWL010000302.1 GCA_019241805.1 Actinomycetota bacterium | reverse complement strand
CGGCCTTCGATGGCTGTGGGGCGGACTGGTCGGCCTGCTCCTGTTCGGGGTGCTCGGCATGTTGAGCGCCCTGACCACGAACGGACATCGCGACAGCGACGTTGTGCCGACAGCTTTCGCCACGGCGGCGGCCATAATTGCGCTGATCGCGCTCGTCCGATCGTTGCCAACCCCGGCGCCCGGAACGCGGAGATTCATGGCCGGGCGTCGACGGTTCTTGATCACCGGTGGGGCCTTGGCCGCCTTCGGTCTGGCCGGTGCTCTCGGCGGCCGAACTTGGCAGCGCGCGCGGTTCGACGTTTCCAAATCACGCGCGGCGATCCGGCTGCCGGCGCCGGCTTCCCCGGCACCAGCCCTGCCATCCGGTGTCGAATTGAGCCCGGCCGGGCAACCGTTCGTGACTCCCAATCGCGCGTTCTACCGCGTCGACACGGCCTTGACCGTGCCACAGGTCGACGCGCAGTCCTGGCGGCTCGCGATCCGCGGCCTGGTTGATCGTCCGCGGACCTACACCTTCGACGAACTTCTGCGCCGGCCACTGATCGAGCGGTATGTGACGATGACGTGCGTCTCTAACGAGGTCGGTGGCTCCTATGTCAGCACGGCCAAATTCCTTGGCGTGCGCCTGGCTGACCTCTTGAACGAGTGTGGCCTGCGACGAAGCGCGGATCAGATCGTGGCGAGCTCCGTCGACGGAATGACGATCGGCACTCCGGCTGAGGTCATCCTCGACGGACGTGACGCGATGCTCGCCGTCGGAATGAACGACGAGCCGCTGCCCGTTGAGCACGGCTTTCCCGTGCGCATGCTCGTACCCGGCCTCTACGGCTATGTGTCGGCCTGCAAGTGGCTCACGAGCCTGGAGGCGACGACGTTCGCGAAAAGCCGGACTTACTGGGTGCAACGAGGGTGGGCCGCTCGGGCGCCGATCCGTCTCGAGTCGCGCGTCGACCGACCCAAGCCTTTCGAGCATGTGCGGGTCGGTCAGCTGTTTCCGATCGCCGGTGTGGCCTGGTACCAAGGGGTCGGAATCCAGTCGGTCGAAGTCAAGATCGACGATTCCGAGTGGATGCCGGCGCGACTGGGAAGGGTGCCGAGCCACGACACCTGGGTGCAGTGGGTGCTGCCCTGGACGCCGATGACCGCGGGTCCCCACACGATCACGGTGCGGGCGACCGATGCGAACGGAGTCCAGCAGGATCAACAGCGTCGCGAGCCTTTCCCCTCGGGAGCATCGGGCTGGCCGTCGGTGGTGGTGCAAGCCGACGCCGGCTGACGCGTCCCCATTGGCGCGGTGATCGAAGTGCACGGATCGGCCGCCGCCTCGAACGGCCGAGGGCCCACCCCTACTAGTAGCGTCAGCGCCGAAACGTCCAACAGCGTGAACGGGGGACCATGGCCGACGACGAGGACGGCCCGCACGCGCAGCCGGTCGTCGGCTGCACCGGCCGCGTGATCGTCGCGTCCAACGGCCGCGGACGGGCCGGTGAGATTGAAGTGTCGATTCGTGGTGGCACGGAAACGTTTCTTGCTTTCTGCGACGAGCCGCTCGCGCGCAACGATGTCGTGCTGGTCGTGTCCGATCTCGGCCAGCGAAAGGTCGTTGTCGTTCCGTGGAACATCGGCGGAACCGGTCATCAAATGTGAGATTGACAATCTGAGATCGGTAACCCTGAGGAGAGATTCGTGTTCGGATATCACGTGCCCGCGCCGGATGAGGCGATGCTCATCTCTGGCGGCAAGAGTAAAGCGGCCGAAGCGCCGTTTCGAGTCGTCACCGGTCGCGGCTCCTTCGTCATGCCGCTGTTTCGCAAGGTTCGCTTCATCACCCTATCGATGTCCGAGGCCGAGGTAGAGGAGAACTGCGTCACCAAGCAAGGCATCGGCCTGAAGGTCAAGGCAGTCATCGCCTTCAAAGTGGGAAACGACACCGAGTCGATCGTGAACGCGTCACAGCGCTTCCTCTCCGACCAGTCCCAGATGTCGGTGCTCACCGGCCGGATCTTTTCCGGACACTTGCGTTCGATCATCGGCTCGATGACGGTCGAGGAGATCGTCACTGAGCGGCAGAAGCTTGCGTCCGAGGTCCTGGACGGCTCGAAGGAAGAGATGGCCAAGATTGGGCTGTCGGTCGACGCCCTGCAGATCCAATCGATCGACGACATGGGTCTGGGATACATAGCGGCGATGGCTGCGCCACACAATGCCGCGATCCAGCAGGCCGCCCAGATCGCCCAGTCCAAGGCGCAGCAAGCCGCCGCCGAAGCCGACCAGGCGTCACGACGCGCGCAGGCCGAATATGCCCGGCAAACCGAGATCGTCCAGGCGCAGTACGCGGCCGAGGTCGAGGCGGCGAAGTCGGCCGCGGCGGCGACGGCCGCGTCGGCGGCGCAGGAATCTATGCGCAATCAGGCCAACTACGAGGCCGAGACCGCCGTGGCGCGATCCAAAGCGTCGCAGATCGCCGCCGAGGCGCAGCAGGAGTCCGATCGGAACCAGGCCGACTACGCGCGCACCACCGCGGTGGCCAAGGCGCAGTACACGGCGGAGGTGCAGGCCGCTCAGGCCAAATCCGATCAGTCCGGTCCGTTGGCGCACGCGGTGGCGCAACAGCAGGTGATCGACGCGCAGACGGCGCTGGCGCAGCAGCAGGCCGAACTCGCCCGGCAGACGTTGATCTCAACGGTCGTGCGCCCGGCCGAGGCGGACGCGGAGAAGGTCAAGATCCTGGCTGCCGCCGACGCGGAACGGACCAAGATCCTCGCCGAGGCGGCCGAGTCCCACAACCGAGTGGCGCTCGACCAGCAGCTGATCAATCAGCTGCCGATGATCGTCGAAAAGGCGGCGCAGGGACTGGCCGGCTCCAACCTGACCGTCCTCAACGGCTCCGAAGGGGTAACCGAGATCGTGTCGTCGCTGGTCGGTCAGGGGCTGGCTATCCTGAACTCGGTCAAGAAGGGCGTCGCCACTGCCGGTGACGATGACGACGAACGTCCCTCCCGGGCGATCTCACCCTCGCGGTAGCGACAGTCGATGGGCGCCTACGTCACCTCACCGGAATTACAGATCGTGCTGCACTTTCCGGAGGATTCCGCCGACGCCGTTCGCGACTGGCTCGGTGCGGCGATGTCCAAGGGCATCACCGTGTGGACGACCAATCCCGCCGGGGCGAGCCTGCTGTTGAATCTGCAGAACATCCGCTCGGCCGTGGTCAGCGAATACCGGCCGGACCGGCTCACGCGCATGGACATCTGGCTGTTCCGGCTGCTCGACGTCTGGCCGCTCGTATTCGACCAGCCGCCAATCTGACCGCCGCCACCCTGCCGCGGAACAGTCAGACCAGCGACGTATGGATGCGCACCTCCCGTAGCTCGCCGGCGCCGGTGTCGAGGACGCGGGCGAATCCATCGGCTTCCCAGCCCGCGTCGCCGTAGAACGAGCGCGAGACCGAATCGGCCTCGGGTAACCAAGCCACCGCTCGGGTCAGCCCATCGGCCCGCGCGTGGTCCACGCACGCGGCGAGTAGTCGCGAACCGTGACCTCGCCGGCCGAACCGAGGCTCGACCAGGATCGGCCCGACCAGCGAGGTCGTGTCGATGGCCGGATCCGCCGGTTGCGGGTCGTCGTCAGGACCCAGCACGGCAAAACCGACCACCCACTGCTGCTCGAGTGCCACGAGGACGTGATGCCGGGCCGTCGGGGGCTGGCTCAGCGCGTCGGTCCATGCGGCGGTCGCCGTGTCGACCGAGAGCTGATCGAGCACAGCCGCGGGCAGGATCTCGGCATAACCGACGCGCCAGGTCTCGACCTGGATGCGCGCGATGTCGCCGACGTCGGTGATCGCCGCGGAGCGCACACTGACGTCGGCCATGGCGACCAACGTAGTCGGGGCTCCGGGCAGTCAGCTTTCGGAGAGGTCGGCGGCGCTGTACGCCGCCGCCTCGGCCCGCTCTCGCCGCCGTCGCCGCAGGTGCAATCCGAGGTAGGCGACAACGACGACCGCAAGCACTGCCAGCGGCGCCCACGTCAGCACGCTGCCGACAGTCGACAGCGCGCTGGAGAACGCGTAACCGAGCAAGACGCACCCTGGCGCCCAGATCAGCCCACCGGCTACGTTCCATGCGACGAACGTCCGGTAGCGCATGCCGCTCATGCCGGCCATCGACGGGACGAGGGCACGGAACAGGGCGGTGAGTCGGCCCAGGAAGACGGCCTTCCCGCCATGGCGGTGCAGAAAACCGTCGACTGCGGCCCACCGGTGCTCGCCGACCCACACGCCCAACCGGGACCGGCGAAGCGGCGGCCCGAATTTTCGGCCGAACTCGAATCCGACGGAGTCCCCGACCACCGCGGCGACGAACGCGAGCGGGATCATCACCCACAGGCTCAGTACGCCCCGCTCACAAAAGACGCCGGCGACCAGGAGCGCGGTCTCGCCCGGCAGCACCATGCCGAGCAGGACCGCCGCCTCGCCGAAGGCCAACGCGGCCGCAATCACGTACAGCCACGAGCCCACGGCGTCGCCGATCTGCCGGATCACGTGCTCGAACACACTTAGATCGTTGCACGGACGGGCCGGACCGGCCGCGCTCGACGCCGCGTGATGTCCGACCCGGTCCGTACAGTCGCCAGTCGATGACGTCCTCTCCTCCCGCGGTCGGACCGGCCCGGCCGCGGCGGCTCGGTGCCGCGGCCGCCCGCCGCATCGCGTTGGCCGCGCAGGGCTTCGCCGATCCTCGACCGGCCGGTCGAGTCGATGCGCGGCACCTGCGCCGGGTGATGTCGCGCCTCGGCGTGCTCCAACTGGACTCGGTCAACGTGTTCTGCCGATCGCACTACCTGCCGATGTTCTCCCGCCTCGGCCCATACCCGCGCGAGGCACTCGACCGCCTCACGGCGCACACCGCGGGCCCGGTCCGGCGAGAGCTGTTCGAGTATTGGGCGCACGAAGCGTCGCTAGTGCCCGTCGAGGTTCAGCCGCTGTTGCGCTGGCGGATGGCTCGGGCGGCGACCGAGGCGTGGGGTGGCATGGTCCGGATGGCCCAGGACCGACCGGGCCTGGTCGAGGAGGTGCTCGACGTCGTCGCCCGGCGCGGGCCGATTCGTTCCTCCGAAACCGGCCAGCTCCGGCCACCGCGGCACCCCGGTCAGATGTGGAACTGGCATGACGGCAAAGTCGCGCTCGAGTACCTGTTCTGGGCCGGTCGGGTGACGGCAGCGCGGCGGGTCAACTTCGAGCGTCTGTATGACCTTCCCGAGCGCGTGCTACCGGCCGAGGTGCTGACGCGACCTACCCCCGACGAGAGCGAGTCGCAGCGCGAACTGATTAGGATCGCCGCCCGGGCGATGGGTGTGGCCACCGAACCCGACCTGGGTGACTACTTCCGCCTCAGCCGGGGCGAGTCGAAACTGCGGGTAGCCGAGTTGGTCAAGGCGGGGGAGCTCGAGCCGATCACCGTCGAGGGCTGGCGAGCACCGGCATACCTCTGGCCTGACGCCCGACAGCCCCGTCGCGTGCGTGCGCGCGCGCTGCTCTCGCCCTTCGACAACCTGATCTGGTACCGGGAGCGCACGCAGCGATTGTTCGGTTTCCGGTATCGGATCGAGATCTACACGCCGGCGCCGCGGCGGGTGTATGGCTACTACGTGTTGCCGTTCCTGCTCGGTGATCGGCTTGTCGCCCGCGTCGATCTGAAGTCGGACCGGGCGGCCGGGATCCTGCTCGTGCCAGGGGCGTTTCTGGAACCCGACGTCGACCAGCGCGAGGTTGCCGTCCAGCTTGCGGCCGAGTTGCGCTCGGTGGCCGCCTGGCTGGGCCTGAGCGACGTACGGGTGGGCGAGCGGGGCAAGCTCGCCGCGCCGCTCGCGCTGGCCCTGCGATCGGGGCAGGACGGTTAGGCTGACCCGCGAAGACCAGACCGCCCGACCGCAGGAGCGCCGCGTGCCCGACATCGTCCCGCTGAAGGCCCAAGTGATCGCCTGGACGCACTTCGAGGCGCCGGCCGACGTCCCGTGGGAGACCGATGCCGATGGCGGGCAGGCGCTGGCCGAGTTCGCGGGCCGGGCGTGCTACCAGTCGTGGACGAAACCCAACCCGGCAACCGC
>JAFAWL010000051.1 GCA_019241805.1 Actinomycetota bacterium | reverse complement strand
GAAAGCGGGCCGGCGAGGTCGGACCGCCGTCGAGCCGCTGAACGACCCTGTCTGTGAACGACCCTGTCTGTGAACGACCCTGTCTGTGAACGACCCTGTCAGCGTTTGGCCCGATCAGCGTTTGGCCCGATCAGCGTTTGCGGCCCGACGAGGAACCGCCGCCGGCGACGGCAGCACTCGCGGCCAACGCCTCGGCCGTGGCGATGATCGTCCGGGTCGCGACGCCGGTGCCGCCCTTGGGCGTGTAGCCCCAAGCGGCACCCGTGTTCCACGACGGGCCGGCGATGTCGAGATGCACCCAGGGCAGGCCGGCCGGAATGAAATCGGCGAGGAACCGGCCACCGATCAACATCGAGGCCCATCGCTCGGCCGGTGTGTTGACCAGATCCGCGACCGGCGAGTCGAGCGCCGCGCGAAGCTCAGGTGTCAGCGGCATCGCCCAGGCCGGCTCACCGACCTCCGCGGCGATCGCGACCACCCGGTCGCGGAAGTCCGTCGCACCCATCGCGGCGATCGTGCGTTGACCCAAGGCGACCAACTGGGCACCGGTGAGCGTCGACACCTCCAGCAGATGACTCGGCTTGTCCTCCAGGGCACGACTGATCGCGTCCGCGAGTACCAACCGCCCTTCGGCGTCGGTGTCGGCGATCTCGACGGTCGTTCCGTCGCGCAAGGTCAGGATGTCTGAGGGCCTGTACGCCGATCCCGAGGGCAGGTTCTCGGCCATCGGGATGGTGGCGATGACCTCCAAGCCGATGCCCAGGTCGGCGATCGCGCGCATCGCGGCGACCACTGCAGCGGCCCCGGCCATGTCGGATTTCATCCAGGTCTGGTTCGCGGTCTTGAGGTTCAGGCCGCCCGAGTCGAACGTGATGCCCTTACCGACCAGCGCGAGCCGGCCGCCTGCCCCAGCCGGGCGGTACGCGAGGCGGACCAGCCGCGGCGGACGGACCGAACCTCGGCCGACAGCCAGAATGCCGCCGTAGCCGCCCTCGGCCAGTTCCGCCTCGTCGAGCACGTCCGCATCGATCCCGGCGCTTCGCGCGAGCTCGACCGCGGCGTCGGCGAACGTCTCGGGATAGAGATCGTTGGGCGGAATGTTTACGAGGTCACGAGTCGTATTGACGGCCTGGGCAACAACCCGGCCGTGCTCAATTGCCCGTTGCGCCGCCCGCCTGCCCGTCCGGGGCGCGGTGATCGTGATGTGGGAATCGGTCGACCGGCTCGCAGAAGACTTGTAGCGGGTGAATCGATAGCCGCCGAGCAGCACGCCCTCCGCGACCGCCTGCGGGTGCTGCCCGTCCCCGAACGCGACGTGCAGCCGCGCGCGACGGCCCAACACCCGAGCCGCCGCACCGGCGGCGCGCCGGAGGGTTTCCGCGCTCGGGCGCCGGACTGCCTCGCCCAGGCCGACGACGACGACCAGCTCGGGGTCGGCCAGCCCGAGAGTCGGTATCCGCACCACCTCGTCGACGGCGCCGGTGCCGCCGGCGAGGACGTAGGCACCCAACAACTTTCCGGACAGCGCGGCGTCGACCCTCTCGGCACCGGGAGCCAGCGTGGGTTGGCCACCGGAAGCCGCCGCGAAAGCGCCGACCACGACTACGCCGCCCTCAGCCGAGCGCCCGTCAGAGAGGATGATCGAGGTCGTCGCCGACTCGACGGGCAGAATCGTGCGGTTGTCGCCGGATTGCCAGGTCACGCTTCGACACCCTAAACCGTGTTGATCGACGCCTGCCGTTGACGGATCGCCTCGGGTCCGGACCGGCGTCGTCCCGGTAGTTTCGATGGATGACCGACCTGCGCCGATCGCCGATGCATGATCGTCACGTCGCTCTCGGCGCGAAGCTGGCCGACTTCGGCGGCTGGGAAATGCCGATCGAATACGCCGCGTCAGGCGGGGGGGTACTCCGCGAGCACGCCACGGTACGCGAGATCGTCGGCCTGTTCGACGTCTCGCATCTGGGCAAGGTGACGGTATCCGGCCCCGACGCGCGCGGCTTTCTCAATCGCTGTCTGTCCAACGACCTCGCCCGAATCGGACCGGGGCGAGCGCAGTACACGTTGTGCTGCACCGACCAGGGCGGCGTCGTGGACGATTTGATCACTTATCTGCTCGGCGACGACCAACTTTTCCTCGTGCCCAACGCGGCCAACACTGCCGAGGTTGTGCGTCGACTGCGCGAGGCGGCGCCGTCCGGGGTCTCGGTGGTGGACCAGCACGAGGATTACGGGGTTCTCGCCGTTCAAGGTCCGCGCTCGGCTGACGTTTTGCACCGAGTCGGATTACCGGCCGAACTGCCCTACATGGCCTTCGTTGACGCCACTGTGCAGGGTCGCCCGGTGCGCGTCTGTCGCACCGGATACACCGGAGAACACGGCTACGAACTCATCCCGACCTGGCGCGACAGTCCCGCCGTCTGGGATGCGTTGGCCGCCGTCGTAGAAGAAGTGGGCGGCCGCCCGGCCGGACTGGGCGCGCGCGACACCCTGCGAACCGAGATGGGCTATCCCCTGCACGGGCAGGACCTCTCGCCGACGATCTCGCCGGTGCAGGCTCGCGCCGGCTGGGCGGTCGGCTGGACGAAGGACCGGTTTTGGGGGCGAGAGGCACTGCTGCGGGAGCGAGAGGCCGGAGCCCGACGCTTGTTGTGGGGCCTCGAATCCCTCGACCGGGGCATTCCACGCCCGCACATGGCGGTGCAGGACAGCGCCGGGGCGCCGGTCGGCGAAGTCACCAGCGGCACCTTCTCGCCGACCCGCAAACGTGGAATCGGGCTGGCGCTGCTCGATCCGGTCGTCGGTGAGGGTGACGAGCTCAGTTTGGACGTGCGCGGGCGCCCAAGCGCGGTGCGAGTGGTCAAACCGCCCTTCGTCGAGTCACACGTGCGCTGATGCAGTCCCGGGCTGGGCGCGGGCGAGCGCGATGACCGCCCGAAGAACCGACGTGGCCAGCACGGCGCCGGTGCCATCACCGAGCGCGAGCCCGAGCGTGGCGACGGGCGGCGCGCCGAGCCGGTCGGCCACGATTTCCAGGGACGGTTCGCCGGACAGCTGCGCCAGCCGCCACCACTGACGGGCCAACGGCGACACCTGCGCCGCGAGCAGGGCCGCCGCGGCAGCAACGACGCCGTCGACGATCACCGGCGTGCGACGAGCGGCGGCACGGAGCAGAAATCCGACCATGGCCGCGATGTCGGCACCGCCGGCGGTACGGATCATGGCGGCGGGATCCGTGCGAGTGGACCAGGCGCGGCGCCGCGCGTCCCGCACGGCCACCACCTTGTTCATCCACCGGGCATCGTCGATCGGCCGCCCGCCGCGGCCCACCGTCTTCACGGGTTCGGCCGCCGTGATCGTCGACACGAGCGCGGCGGCCGCGGCCGTACTTCCCACCCCGAGGTTGCCGATGAGCAGCAAGTCGCCGCCGGAGTCGATCTCGTCATCCGC
>JAFAWL010000115.1 GCA_019241805.1 Actinomycetota bacterium | reverse complement strand
CGTCAACATCCAGGTCTTCCAGGGCGAGCGTGACATCGCCGCCTACAACAAGAAGCTCGGCATGTTCGAGCTCACCGGCCTACCGCCGGCGCCGCGCGGTGTGCCACAGATCGAGGTCAGCTTCGACATCGACGCCAACGGCATCGTGAACGTCTCGGCCAAGGATCTGGCCACGAACAAGGAACAGGGCATGACGATCACCGGCGGCTCGGGCCTGTCTAAGGACGAGATCGACCGGATGATGAAGGACGCCGAGGCGCACGCCAACGAAGACCGCGACCGGCGCGAGCAGGCCGAGGTCCGCAACACCGGCGAGTCGCTGCAGTTCGCCACCGAAAAGTTCCTGGCCGACAACGGCGACAAGATCCCGGCCGACAAGAAGGCCGAGCTCGAATCGGCGCTCGGCGAACTGAAGTCCGCGCTGAACGGTAACGACACCCAGGCGATCAAGACGGCCCAGGAGAACCTGTCGCGCATCTCGCAGGAGGCCGGTAGCGCCATGTACGCCGCCGCCGGTGCTCCGTCCGGCGAGCCGGGCGCCCAGGCCGGTGGCCCCGGTGCGCCCGGTGCCGCTTCGGACGCGGGCTCGGCCGACGACGGTGTCGTCGACGCCGAGGTGGTCGACGAGGGCGGCGAGGACGGCCAGAAGTGAATTCGGCAAACGACGAACGCCCCGATGCGCAGCCGGAGCCGGTGGTGATTCGCGACAAGCGGCGAATCGACCCGGCCACCGGCGAGGCGCGCCGGCCCGACGCTGACTCCGGGGCCGCTGCGGCGGTCCCAGAGGCGTCGCACGCCGAGGTTCAGCTCGCTTCGGAGCTGGCCGAGCGCACCGCCGACCTGCAGCGCCTCCAGGCCGAATTCGCCAATTACCGCAAGCGGGTCGAGCGCGACCGGGTCTCCGTTCGCGAGAACGCCGTGGGCGACGTGCTGGCGGCCCTGCTGCCCGTCATCGACGACATCGATCGGGCCCGCGCGCACGGGGATCTCACCGGCGGCCTGAAAGCCGTGGCCGATCAGTTCGACACGGTGTTGACCAAGCTTGGCCTCGTCGCCTTCGGCGAGGCAGGCGATCCGTTCGACCCGGCGCTGCACGAGGCCGTGATGCACGACGAGAGCGACCAGGTGCAGATCTCGACCGCCAGCAACGTCATGCGCAAGGGCTACCGCCACGGTGATCGGCTGCTGCGTCCGGCTCTGGTCGCGGTCACCGATCCCATCCGGCCGGCTGACGCGGAATCGGCCGACGGCGCATCCGAGCACGGTGACGCCTGAGGGAGCGCGGTCGCGGCAGAACGTAAGCGCGGCAGAAGCTAAGGAGGTGACCTAGCACCGATGAGTACCAAGGACTGGATCGAAAAGGATTACTACAAGGCGCTGGGCGTCACCAAGGACAGCGACGCCGCGGCGATCAAAAAGGCGTACCGGAAGCTGGCGCGCGAGTTGCACCCGGACCGCAACCCGGGTGACGCCGCCGCCGAGGCGCGATTCAAGGAGGTCTCCGAGGCCTACGACGTCCTTTCCGACACCACCAAGCGCAAGGAGTACGACGAAGCCCGCGCCCTGTTCGCCAACGGCGGGTTCTCCGGCGGCGGGTTCCGACCCTCCGGTAGCGGTGGCGCCACGTTCGACATCAACGACCTCTTCGGAGGCAACAGCGCCGGCGCTTCGAGTGGTGGCTTCAGCGATCTGTTCGGCGGCTTGTTCACCGGCGGCGCGGGCACACGTCGAGGGCGCGGTACTGGTCCCGCTCGCGGGACGGACGTCAACGCCGAGGTGAGCCTCAGCTTCGACGAGGCCGTGCGCGGCGACACGTTGCCGCTGCAGCTGTCCGGGCCGGGCACGTGCACCGTCTGCCATGGCAGCGGCGCTCGCCCGGGAACGTCGGCGCGAACCTGCCCGACGTGCGCCGGTTCCGGCTTCGTCAGTCGCAACCAAGGTGCGTTCGGCTTCAGTGAGCCGTGCCGTGATTGCCGCGGCACCGGCCGGCTGATCGACGACCCCTGCCCGGAATGCCAGGGCAGCGGGGTCACGACCCAGACGCGCACGATCAACGTGCGGGTACCGGCCGGTGTCCGGGACGGCGCGCGATTGCGTATCGCCGGCAAGGGCACGCCCGGCGCCCGCGGAGGCCCGGCCGGTGATCTCTACGTCACGGTGCACGTCGGCTCGCATCCGCTGTTCGGCCGCAAGGGCGACGACCTCACCCTGACGGTGCCGGTCAGCTTTGCCGAGGCCGCGCTCGGAGCGACCGTTCGCGTACCGACGTTGGACGGCTCGGTAAGTGTGCGGATTCCGGCCGGCACGCCATCGGGGCGCACCCTGCGTGTGCGCGGCCGCGGTATTGCCAAGAAGACCGGCTCGGGCGACCTGCTCGTGACCGTCGAGGTGGCTGTACCGCAACGGCTCAACGCCGAAGCCAAGGACGCGCTCGAGAAGTATGCCAGCGCCCAGGGCGACGACCCGCGTCCGCTGATCACTGCGGCGGTCGGTGCGCGAAGCACCCGAGCGGAGGACGTCCGTGACTGACAAGCAGCCCCACGATCTGCCCGACGACGCGCCCGTGTTCGTCATCTCGGTCGCGGCCCAACTGGCCGGCATGCATGCGCAGACGTTGCGTCAGTACGACCGCCTCGGGCTGGTGAGCCCAGGTCGCACCGGGGGAGGCGGTCGGCGCTACTCGGCCCGCGACGTCGCGCTGTTGCGCGAGGTGCAGCGCCTTTCGCAGGACGACGGCGTCAACTTGGCCGGTATCAAGCGAATCATCGAGTTGGAGTCGCACGTCGATGCCCTGCAAATGCGCGTCGAAGAGCTGACCGCCGAGTTGCGGCGCGCCTACCGCGAGCTCGAGGCCGGCCGTCGCTCGTCGACCGCGTTGGTCGTTTGGAAGCCCCCGCGCCGCTGATGCGGGGGGCAGTCGCACGTCTACTGCGCGCCGCGCCGCGTGTCGCGCAGTCAGCCTGCGATCCGTGTGGCCCTCACGATCGCACGTCTGCTGCGCGAGGCGCCGCATGTCGCGCACTCAGCCTGCGATCGCTTGGGAGCAGTAGCTGATCAGACGGTAACGACGGCGCCGGCTGATCAGAGCGAGCGCAGGGCTTCCTGGGCCGCGAGCATGCCGCTCATGCCGTGGACGCCGCCGCCCGGAGGAGTCGACGAGGAGCACAGATACGTTCCCGGCAGGGGGGTCTTGTACCTCGACCAGGCCGGCACCGGTCCGAGCAGGGCCGAACGCAGCGAGGCAAGGCCGGCATTGATGTCGCCGCCGACGTAGTTCTCGTCGTAGGCTTGGATCTCGGCCGCGCTTCGGGTAGACCGAGCCAGGATCGTGTCGCGAAACCCGGGGGCGAAGCGTTCGATCTGATTCTCGACGACGCTTGACATGTCGCGGGTCGAGCCCGACGGCACGTGGCAGTAGGCCCAGAGCACGTGTCGGCCGGCCGGCGCCCGCGTCGGATCCATCAACGTCGGTTGGACGACCAGGACGAACGGCGAGTCGGAATGCCGTCCGGCCTCGACGGCCGCCTCCGAGCGGGCGATCTCCTGCCAGCTCCCGCCGAGGTGCAGCGTGCCCGCCTGGCGGCATTCGGACGCCAGCCACGGGATGGGCTCGGACAGCGCGTAGTCGAGCTTGAAGACCCCCGGCCCGTACCGGAATCGACGCAGCGACCGGCGGTAGCGAACGGGCAACCGCGTTCCGGCCAGCTCCAGGAGCTGCCGCGGGCTGAGGTCGAGCAGCGTCACCCGGGACGGCGGCAACTGGTCGAGTCGTCGGACCGGCGAGGAGCAGACGACCTCGCCCCCCAGGGCGCGCAATCGAGTGACGAGCGCGTCGACGAGCACCCCGCTGCCACCGCGTACGACCGGCCAGTTGACCGTCTGCGCGGCCAAAGCCAGCACCAGGCCGAAGGCGGAGGTCAATGGCGCGTCGAGTCGCCGCATTGAGTGGGCCGCGGCCCCGGCGAGAAGCGCGCGAGCGGCGTCGCCGTGGAATCGACGGCGAGCCAGCGTCGTGGCCGGCAGCAGTCCCGGTAGCCCGAAGCGAGCCATCGACACCGGATGGCGGGGCACCGAACGAAGCGGTCCGAGGACGTCGGGCCAGATGTGCTCGGCCTGTCGCGCCAGCGGGCCGAAAATCGATCGCCACGCGGCACCGTCAGCGCCGAGCCCGTCGGCGGTCACGTCCACGTCCGGATAGACCGCTCCTGCCCGTCCGCCGTCGAGCGGGTGGGCGTAGGCGATCGGCGGGGCGCAGAACTGCACGTCCAGGGCCAGGTTTCGGAAGAACGGCGACACGAGCGCCAACGCCTGCACGGTCGAGCAGATGTCGTGCGCGAAATGCGGGAGCGTGAGCTCGGCGGTGCGGGCACCACCACCCGGGCTCGCGGCCGCCTCGAAGACGCGTACCGACAACCCGCGCTCGGCCAGCGTCAGTGCGGCGGCCAGGCCGTTCGGTCCGGCACCGACGACGACGGCGTCCACATCGTCCATCCTGCCTCCCCGCTCATCACGTTCGCGGCCACCCTCCATCCTGCCAAGGGCGTGACGTGTTGGGCCGGACCGGGCATAGTTGAGCGGAACAGACTCAACTCCGCACGCGTTGCATCAAGAGCTGCGTCAGAAATGACGAGACGAAACGACGACATACCTTCGCAGGAGAGCACCTATGGATCTGACCACTCGCAGTCAGCAGGCCGTGTCCGCCGCCGTGAAGACCGCGGCCGAACGCGGCAATCCGGCCGTGGAGCCCGCGCACCTGTCGGTGGCTCTGCTCGACGACACGGACGGTCTGACCCGCCCGCTGCTTCAGGCCGTCGGCGTCGATCCGCTGCTGACCCGGGCCGAGGCGCAGCGCAAGGTCGACGCCCTTCCCTCGGCCTCGGGTGCCTCGGTGTCGGCGCCCCAGCCGTCGCGAGCATTTCTGACCGTGCTCAACGTCGCCGAGCGCGAGGCGCGGGACCGATCGGACGAGTAC
>JAFAWL010000020.1 GCA_019241805.1 Actinomycetota bacterium | reverse complement strand
ACTGGGGCCGCCCGGTGCTCGTGTTTCCCGCCGAGCAGGGTCGGGCGGTCGACTTCGAGGACAACGGCCTGATCGATGCCGTGGCCGGTCTGGTGGACGCCGGGCGGGTGAAGATCTACTGCGTGGACTCCTTCGACCGCGAGACGTGGTCGCGACAGGAGCTGCCGACCGAGGAACGCGCCCGCCGACACGGCGCCTACGAATCGTGGATCCTCGAGCAGGTGGTCCCGTTCGTGCTCGAGGATTGCCGCGGGGCGGGGGAGATCATCACGACCGGTTGCAGCCTGGGTGCGTATCACGCCGTTAACTTCGCGCTTCGACGCGCGGACCTGTTTCCGCTGGCCATCGGCCTGTCGGGCAACTACGACCCGGCGAGCTGGAACGGCTGGGGCGAGTTGAGTGACGCCACCTATTTCAACAACCCCTGCGCAAACGTGGTCAACCTCTCGGGGGAGCACCTCGAGTGGCTCCGCGCTCAGCTTTCCGTACTACTCGTTGCCGGGCAGGGGGCCTGGGAGACCCACCCGACCGGAGCGCTGCCTTCGACCCGGCACCTCGCTGGGCTGCTGCAGGCCAAAGGCATCCGCTGTGAGCTCGACCTGTGGGGTCAAGACGCGGCCCACGACTGGCCCTGGTGGCAGCGACAACTAGCACATCACCTACCTCGCTTCTGTTGAGCGGATCCGTGCCGACGGGCGCGTGGTAGAGCCGCTCCTGACCCCCACGTCGACCATGGCGCGCTTCGCGGATTACCGTCCGTGCAATGGACGATGGTGTCGTGCGCCACAACAGGAACGACGTCGGTTACGGACCGGCAACGACCGACGCAGTCTCGCGGCATCTGGTCGGCCTGTTGTTGGGCACCGAGGACGACTGGCCCCGCGCGTTCGAGGCGATCCTCGCCCGCCAGAGCCCGCTTCTGGACAGCGGAGGCCGCGAACACCACTTCGCAACGGAGCGACTGACCATCGAGCCCTTTTCGTTGCGCGACCGGCCCCGGCCCGACCTCGTCATCGACCGGTTGGCCTACTGGTACTACCACCCGCGTGAGTGGCTGAAAAAGGTGGCGTTGATGGACGACGTCTACACACTGAATTCGCCGTTCACCTTTCAGGCCATGGAGAAACACGCTGCCTACTGCGCGATGATGAGGCTCGGCCTGAAGATCCCCGAGACGGTCCTTGTGCCGTACAAGAACCCGGTGGACCATGCGAAATACGCCTACACCGCGTCGCGGTACAACCAGGCGTTCGACCTCGACGCGGTGGCGGCCGAGGTGGGGTATCCGCTGTACATGAAGCCGTACGACGGCGGTGCGTGGCGAGGGGTGTCGCGGATCGAGAACGCCGAACAACTGCATCGGGCCTACGACGAGTCGGGCGAGATGCTGATGCACCTACAGGCCGCGGTCGACGGCTTCGATGTATTCGCCCGGGCGCTGTCGATCGGGCCCGAGACGATGGTTATGCGCTTTGATCCGGACGCTCCGATGCACGAGCGCTACCGGGTTCAGCACGACTTCCTCGACGAGACGGTCGGCGACGAGGTCGTCACGATATCCCGCACCATCAATGCGTTCTTCCGGTGGGAATTCAACTCCTGCGAGGTATTGGTCAAGAACGGCGAGGTGTATCCCATCGACTACGCCAACGCCTGCCCCGACGTCGCGATCACGTCCTTGCATTACTACTTTCCGTGGGCCATGCGGTCTTTGGTCAAATGGACGATCTTCTGCCTGGTCAGTCGACGACAACCGCGCATAAATCTCGACACCCGCGCCTATTTCGACATCGGTGATCGCGACGACCTGAGCTATCGCGAGCGTCTGCGGGCCTACCGCGCGCTGGCCGACGCCTACTTCGACACCGAGCGGTATCTCGACTTCTGCGCGGCCCACCTCGGCCACATCGACAAATTCGTCCTGAACTGGATCAGCAGCGCCGACTTCGAGCGCCTATTGCTCGACACCGTGCGCACGACCTACCCACCGGATGAGCAGGACCGATTCGTCGCGCACTTCCGGGGCCTCATCGATCTCTGGATCAGCGACGAGTCCAGTCGACTGGCCAGCGAGGCCTAGCCGCTGACGGCGGAGTCAGCGCTTCCAGAGGGGCACGAAGTCGCGCTCGAGCGCCCCCGTGTAGAGCTGCCGGGGACGGCCGATCTTCGTTTGGGAGTCGTGGATCATCTCCCGCCACTGGGCGATCCAACCGGGCAGCCGACCGATCGCGAAGAGCACCGTGAACATCTTGGTCGGAAAGCCCATCGCGTGATAGAGCAACCCGGTGTAGAAATCGACGTTCGGATAGAGCTTGCGCTCGATGAAGTAGTCGTCGGACAGAGCTACGGATTCCAACTCCATGGCGATGTCGAGCAAGTCGTCGCGCCGCCCCAGCGCTGAGAGGACGTCATCGGCGGCGGCCTTCACGATGGCGGCGCGCGGGTCGTAGTTCTTGTAGACCCGGTGCCCGAAGCCCATCAAACGCACGCCGGCCTCGCGGCGTTTGACGCGCTCGACGTAGGCGGCCACGTCTGCGCCCTGCGCGCGAATGTCCTGGAGCATTTCGAACACGGCCTGGTTGGCCCCCCCGTGCAACGGACCGGATAAGGCCTGGATGCCGGCCGAGACGGAGGCGTAGAGATTCGCCTGGGCCGACCCGACCAGCCGGACGGTTGAGGTGGAGCAGTTCTGCTCGTGGTCGGCGTGCAGGGTGAACAGGGTGTCCAAGGCGCGCACCATCGCGGGATTCGTCTCATAGGGTTCCGCCGGGAAGCCGAAGGTCATCCGCAGGAAGTTCTCGACCAGACCGAGCGAGTTGTCCGGGTACAGGAACGGCTGACCGATCGACTTCTTGTACGCGTAGGCGGCGATCGTCGGAAGCTTCGCCAGCAGCCGGACCGTGGTCAGCTCGACGCCCTCGTGGTCAGCCGGGTCGAGCGCGTCCTGGTAGAACGTCGACAGAGCCGAGACCGCTGACGAGAGCACCGGCATCGGGTGGGCGTCTCGCGGAAAGCCGTCGAAGAAGCGCTTGAGATCCTCGTGGAGCAGGGTGTGTCGTCGGATCTTGTCCGTGAAGGCGGCGAGTTCCTCCTCCTTCGGCAGCTCTCCGTAGATGAGCAGGTAACACACCTCGAGGAATGTCGCGGCGCCGGCGAGCTGGTCGATGGGGTAGCCCCGGTAGCGCAGAATCCCCTCGTCGCCGTCGATGTAGGTGATCGACGACGTACAAGCGGCCGTATTGGCGAAGCCCGGATCGAAGGTGACCAGGCCGGCTTTTCCGAGCAGCGCCGAGACGTCGACGCCGGGCGCGCCCTCGGCACTGGGAACGACCGGAAGCTCCAACTCGGGACCAGGACCAGTAGACAGGCGAGCAGACGGCGTCGATACCGAGGTCATGATCCGACCTTACTGGCCGGTTCGTCGAGCGCGCGGCGAGCTGTGTCCGATATCGCGGCGTCCCAAACGTCCGGTAAGAGCCTTGCTCGTCAGTCTCGGGATGCGTCGAGCCGCTCGTGTCCCGGTACGACTGCGAGTCGGTCCGACGACGCGGGACGACGGTCGATCGGCCGACGGTCGTCCGGACCGCCTTCGCCCGGTAGCCGATCGGTCGAGCGGCGGTTGAAGGACTGCATCCGGTCCGAGGCCCGACGATTGTGCACCGGCGGGGCTTCGGGCGCGATCGCCAAGATCTTGAAGGGTCCGGCGCCGTCCGACTGGTAGGCGCCCGTGGCCGTCGCGGCCTGGCCGCGATAGAGCACGTCCTGCCACGTGGCCTGCGCCGGAGCAACCGGTGTCCGACGACGGCGACGCACCGGGACCGGCGTGTTCGGATCCTTCTCGGTCACGTAAAGCT
>JAFAWL010000261.1 GCA_019241805.1 Actinomycetota bacterium | reverse complement strand
GGCCGGCCCGAAGATGGCGGCTGACATCGAGACGACGCAGACGAATCGCCGCCGCCCCCCGCTGAGCCCGTCCGATCTGCCCTATCCGGCGCAGGATCTGGACACGTGGGCGGAGTGCCTCATTCCCGCTGGCTTTCACGAGGCACTCGCCGCCGCGCTGTTCACCGCCGACGGTCGTCAGGTCGGTTTTTTGGCGTTGCTCTCGGAGAGTTCAGGACCACCGACGCCGGCGGTACGGCGCCGCCTGCACGAGCTGACGCCGATCCTGGCCCGCGGTATCGACCCGCTCCGTTCGCTGGCCGCGTCGGCCCGGGTGCTGCACGACGCAATCGCCGGCGTGGCCCTGTGTCGTGACGGGACGCCGCGGCCATTGCCCGGCCTGGCCGATGATCGATTGTTGGTCGAGGGATCGCAGGTCACCGCGCTGGCCTGCACCCACCTCGTCGATGGCGAGGTCTTCGCGTCGTTTCTCTGGCCCCGGGGAGCACTGGCGGCGCCGAACGAGCACGTCCGCGTGACCGTGCTTGCGAGTCCCGCTGAGTCGCCCGCGGGCTTGCTCGGGGCCGTCGTGCTCGCGCCTGCCGCTGATCTGTGCGGGCTGACGCCGCGCGAACTCGAGGTGCTGGGTCTCGTCATCGAAGGACTGTCCAACCACCAGATCGCGCGGACGTTGGTCGTCACAGCCCGGACCGTCGCCACCCACCTCGAACACATCCTGAGCAAACTCGACGCTCCGACTCGGACTCTCGCCGCGGTACGGGCCGAACGTCGAGGGTTGTACATACCGTCCACGTCGTCCCGGCGACGATGACGCGCCGCGGGGGTCCAACGACTCCGCCCGGGATCCCCGTCAACCTGCTCGTGCGAATCGTGACCCGTGAGGATGTCGACGGTATCCAGCACATAGCAAGAGGGACGGTCACGATTAGTGAGTCTTGGTCGGCGGGAAAAGGATGCGGGTGGACCAGCGAAAAGCTCGCGGTGGAAAGCCGCCATGGCGGGACCGGTACCTGCTCGTTGCATCCCGGGTCCGGCTGGTGGTGGTGGCTGTGCTCGGTGTTGCGGCGGCGGTAGTGGTCGGTGGGATCACGCGCTGGTGGTACGCGCCGCTGGCAGGATGGGATGTTGCCGCGTTGGTGTACACCGGGTGGGCTTGGGGCGCGATCGGATCCTTCGATGCCCGTCGCACGGCTGACCACGCGACCAGGGAAGATCCAGGCCGGGCGGTCACCGATCTGCTGGTGGTTGCCGCTGCGGTGGCGAGCTTGGGCGGCGTCGGCATCATCGTTGCGCTGGCCAACTCCGCGACCGGCGCGAAACAGGACGGATTGGCCGGATTCGGCCTGGCCAGCGTCGCGGTGTCCTGGTTCACCGTCCACACTCTTTTCACTCTGCGTTACGCGCGCCTCTATTACAGCGGCGCCGACCGCGGTATCGAGTTCAATCAGAACACCCCGCCCCGGTACCTGGACTTCGCGTATCTTGCGTTCACGATCGGCATGACATTCCAGGTGTCGGACACCGACCTGCAGACTCCCGCGATCCGGGCCAACGCCTTGCGGCATGCGCTGATCGCCTTTCTGCTGGGCGCAGTGATCCTCGCATCCACGATCAACCTGCTGTCCGGGTTGGGCGGAAAAGGCGGCGGCTAGTTGGGGTTGCCGCGTACATCGGCTAATCCTTGACACCCTGGTCGGCACGGCGCGCCCCTGCCCCTGCCGGCTTTTGAAGCGTGTCTGAGCTGGGTATGAACGCGGCCGGAGTCGGTGCTTACGCACCTAGGAGATCTGCACGAACGGGTAGGAAGGTGTGGCCGATGAGTACGGATGCGATCGTGCTCCTCAAGGAGGATCACAAGGCGGTCAAAGCGTTGTTTCGCGATTTTCAGAAGAAGGGCACGACTCCGGCCGCCAAGGCCGGCTTGGTCGAGCAGATAATTGAGCTGCTGACCATCCACACCTACATCGAAAATGAATGCATGTACCCGCGAGTGAGGGAGCTACTGCCCGATCTCGAAGACGACATCCTCGAGTCCTACGAAGAGCACCATGTCGCCGATGTGTTAGTGCTCGAACTCGCCAACCTAACGCCCGAAGACGAGCGGTTTGAAGCTAAGACCACTGTCCTCATCGAGTCGGTCAGCCACCATATCGAGGAGGAGGAGCAGGAGTGGTTTCCGAAAGTGCGTGAAGGCTTGACTCGGACCCAGCTGCAAGAAATCGGCGCGCAGTTACGTGAGCTGAAGCAGACCGCGCCGCGCAGGCCATCCGAGCCGAGCGCACTACGAAAGGCCTTGGACGCCCTGAAGGCCTGAGCCAGCCCCCGTCGGAGCGCCGGCCCGCAGAAGCGGGTGACTTGATGGCAGCGCCGTCCCCATCCAGTTGTTGAGGGGGCTCCGCTCGAGCGGTCGCCCGGTTCCGGCCCGCGCACCTGGGGCAGCGGGCACGTGCTTCGCGCCCGGCGCAGCCCACAGCAAATTGACTATTGCGAACCGCTCGCCTTCGGGCGAAGATTTCCGGAAGCACGTTGTATGACCGTCCGACTGGCAGCCGAACGATGGCTGCCAGACCTTTTTGTGCCGCCGGACCACTGGGCCTGCAGCCGAAACACCACTGAGATCGGGAGATACCTATGACTGCAGACGAAACGTACGACATCGTCGTTGTTGGTTGCGGAGCCGCCGGAATGTCGACCGCGGCCAGCTACATCGACACCGCCAAATCGGAGGGTCGGGACGCCAAGATCGCGATCCTGGAGCGGTCGACCAAGGAGGAGCGCGGCGGTTCCACCCGTTGGTCGGGCTCGGGCATGCGCGTCGACGAGGACTTCGTGCTCGATCCCCGCTGGGTCGGCGAGATCACGATGGCCACCGAGGGCCTCGTCGACATCAACTACATCCAGGAATTCGAGAAGATGACGCCCGAGACGGGAACGTTCCTGCGTGGGCACGGCGTCGAGTTTCTGTACAACGACTTCCCCGAGTCCATGGGCGGTCAGCTGAAGCGCTACGCAACCCCGAACGGCGGCGGAGCCGCGATCGTCGAGAAGCTGGGTGAGTACATCGAGCAGTATCCTGGGGCGACCTTCTTCTACGAGACCGAGGCCGTGTCGCTCCTGCTGGACGACGACGGTCGGGTCGCCGGAGTCCGGGTCCGCACCTCGGACGGGCTGATGCGCGCCCTGCGGGCCGAGGCGGTCATGCTCGCCTGTGGTGGCTTCGAGGGCAACTACGAAATGCTGACCCACTACCTCGGCAAGAACGCCGTGGACATCGCCAAGCTCGTCCCCGGCACCCGCTTCAACACCGGCGACGGCCTACGGATGGCCCAGGCCATCGGTGCCGGTACGGGTGGTCAATTCGACCGCGCGCACGTCGAGATCCTCGACCCGCGCACCGACCGACCGGACGCCGTCATCGGCGGACACCCGTACGGCATCGTCGTCAACGACGACGCCCAGCGCTTTTATGACGAGGGTGAGTCGGCCATGATTGAATCGCACGAGCGCCTCGCCTTCCACATGTATGAGTATCACCGCAACTCGGGCTACCTGATTACCGATCACCAAGTGCTCGGCGACGAAATGCTGGGCCACTTCTTTGAGACCGACATTCCGCTGGCCAAGGCAGACACGGTCGCCGGACTCGCGCTTCAGCTCGGGCTGGAGCCGGAGGCCCTCGAGGCCACGGTGAACGAGTTCAACGCGGCCTGCACCAGCTCGAAGGCCTGGAACCCGATGGTTCTCGACGGCAAAGCCACGGAAGGCCTCGTGCCGCCCAAGTCGAACTGGGCCAACCCGATCAACCAGGGCCCCTACTACGGCATGCCCCTCAAGGCAGCAATCTGCTTCACCTTCGGCGGGGTCAAGACCGACACGACGTCGCGCGTGCTGTCGACCGGTGGCATTCCGATCCCTGGCCTCTACGCGGCTGGCGAGATCATCGGATTGAACTATCACTTCTACCCGATCTTCACGTCGGTGCTGCGCGCCTGCACGTTCGGGCGAGTCGCCGGGGCCCACGCGGCCCAGAACGTCCGGGAGGCCGTCGCCGTCCGCTAGATTCAGGCAGCTCAGCCGCTCGACTGAACCAACGCGAGCTCGGTCGGGCGGCTGAGGCCGTCGCCCCAGCGCCGAGCGGATCCGATCATTGGGTCGAATCTTTCCTGAAGCGACGGACTCCGAGAGTGAACGGGCTACAATATTGGAATTACGTGTGAGCCCGACACGCCGCCTTCGCTCGGAGAACACGACCCGTGCGCATGAACGACTCCGCCCGCTCGCTGGCCAGACGCCTCATCGGAGGCGTTCCGCCGATTTCAACGCTACGCCGTCAACGGGACGCTCACGCTTTTCGAGCGGACGGCGCGGAGAAGCAGCTCGCCGAACTTCGCGAGCATCGTAACTCTGAAGGTGGCACCTTTCCCCGACTGGTTCCGGACGGCCACTTTTACTCACCAATTCCGGATCTCGAGGTCGTCCGCAAGGACGACGCCCGCATCTTCGCGTCACGGGAGAGCGTGCCCGGCGTCGACCTTCGGCTTGATCACCAGTTGGAACTCGCGCGACAGCTGGCCGAACACGTCGAAAATCAGCCGTTCGACGTGCCGACCAAAGGCGTGCGGTATTACGCGGACAACGCCTACTTCAACTTCGACGACGCGCTGATCCTGCACGGGATGCTGCGCTTGCTGCGGCCGAAACGCCTCATCGAGGTCGGTTCCGGATTCTCCTCCGCGGTCATCCTGGATACGAACGAGCGCTTTCTCGACCGTGGGATCAGCTGCACGTTCATCGATCCGTTCGCAGATCGACTGCGCTCCCTCCTCCGGCCCACCGATCAGACGCAAGCCACGGTGTTGGAAGAACGCGTCCAGGACGTCGACACCACTCAGTTCAGCCTGCTCGAGGCCGGCGACGTCCTGTTTATTGATTCCAGTCATGTGAGCAAAGTCGGAAGCGACGTCAACTTCCTGCTCCTCGACATAGTTCCCCGGCTGCCGCCGGGCGTGCACGTCCATGTGCACGACATCGTCTGGCCCTTCGAGTACGGCCGGCACTGGATATACGAGGGGCGGGCTTGGAACGAGGCCTATCTACTGCGAGCCCTGTTGATCAACAACGATCATCTACTGATCAACTGGTTCGGGCACTACTGGTACGAACATCCCGAGCCGATCAGGAAGTTGATTCCGGCTTGGCGACGCTCGGGCGGCGTGTCGCTCTGGATGCAGACGGCCTGACGGTCAGCCCGCGAGGAGCCGGCGAAGCCAGCTGGAACGAGCTGCCGTCGTGAACAGCTCCGTCCGCTGTACGGATCGTTGCCGGTGGGTTGCGATCTCGTCCAGGGAGTCGAGCAGAACCGTGCGGAGTCCGTTGCTCGGCCAGCGCATCGAGAGCGGCCGCGCACTGCGCGTCGTAAGGCGGCAGCGGACCGGGCGCTCTGGTTGGTGATGCGACGGCGTCGTGGCGGATCAAGCGCTCCGTCAATTATTGCCGTCTGCACAAGTGATCGCGGCACCGTCAGAGAACGCGGCCGCGCCGGAGTGCTGACCCTTGCCGCGGTCACTGGTCAAATGTAACGTCTGACGTCGTACGCGCGATCGTCGCCCACCAGACATGAGGCGATCGGTCTCCGTGCGCGTTCGGCACCCACGGTCTGTCTTGAGGAGCTATGACGTTGGCTGGAGACACTGATTTCGACCTGGTTGTCGTGGGCTGCGGTGGTGCGGGGCTATCCGCCGCGGTGACCTATATCGAAACCGCCGGAGATGAGGCCCGCGTCGCCGTCCTCGAACGGGCCACGCGCGAGGATCGCGGCGGTTCAACCAGGTGGACCATGGCCGGCTTGCGGGTCGACTCGAATTTCGTGCTCGATCCCCAATGGGTCGGACGCGTTCAGGAAGTGTCGAAGAACCTAGCCGACCTGGAGTTCTGCCTGGCGTTCGAGCGGGAGATTCCTAACACCGGTGAGTTCCTGCGCAGCCACGGTGTCGAAGTAATGTTCCGCGAGGCGATGCAGGAGGGGATGCCCAGAACTGGTAGCCCTAACGGCGGCGGCCTGGCGATCGTGGACGCGTTAGCTCGGTACGTCGACGAGGCACCGAATGCCGCCATTTTTTACGAGACCGAGGCGATCCGTCTCTCGGTGTCGGATGAGGGTCGCGTCGACGGCGTCGTCGTCCGAGGACCGGATGGGTTGCTGCGCACGCTTCATGCGCCGGCGGTGGTGCTCGCGTGCGGCGGATTCGAGGGCAACTATGAGATGCTCACCCAGTACTGCGGAAGGAATGCCGTCGACCTGCGGGTGTTAGCGCCTGGCACCCAGTTCAACAAGGGCGACGGGATCAGGATGGCCACCGAGATCGGCGCGGCGACGTCCGGGCAGTTCGACGGGATGCACGCCGAACTGGTCGACATTCGAACCGACCGCGCCGACGCGGTTCTGAACGGCCACAATTTCGCCATTGCCGTCAACGGCGACGCTGCGCGGTTCTATGACGAGGGTGCGAAGAACCTGGCCGACTCGTTCGAGCTGATCGCGTATGAAGTCTGGAAGAATCAGGACCAGCAGGCCTTCTTCATCGTCGATGAAGCCGCGATGAGTCATCAACTCGTGTCCGCGCGCTTCGATACCGACATCCCACCGGCCAAGGCGGACAATATCCGAGACCTCGCCGCGCAGCTGGGCCTTGATCCGGACGCGCTGGAGCAGACGGTAAACGACTTCAACGCTGCCTGCGCCGGCAACGAGGATCGCGAGTACGATCCGACCCGCCTTGACGGTAAGGCGACCACGGGCATTGAGCCGCCGAAGTCGAATTGGGCGAACCCGATCAGCCACCCGCCCTACTACGGCTTCCCGGTTGCGGCGGCGATCTGCTTCACCTACGGCGGGTTGAAGACCGATACGTCGGCGCGCGTCGTGTCCAAGGGCGGTGTGCCGATTCCCAATCTGTACGCGGCCGGCGAGCTCGTCGGGCTCTTTTACCACGAGTACCCCGCCGCTACCTCGGTGCTCAAGGCGCTCACCTTCGGCCGGTTGGCCGGCGCGCACGCGGCCGCCGAGGCCCACGCCAACGCTCTCGCTTAGGCTCGCAGGGGCCGACCGTCGGCAGCGAGACCGACGATCGGCCCTTACGACCTAAGTCGATTCGGCCAACACCCGTCGACGCTGTTCCCGGCGTTCCCTTTGCTCGTCAGGGTCGGGCACCGGTGACGCCAGCAGCAGTCGCTGCGTGTACGCGTGTTGCGGATCTTCGATCACCTGCGCCGACGGTCCCTGTTCGACGATGTCACCATGCAGCATCACGGCCACATCGTGGCTCACATGCCGAACGACATCTAGGTCGTGCGAAACGAACAGGTATGCGACGCCGGTGTCACGTTGGATCTCCAGGAGCAGGTCCAGCACCCGCGCTTGTGTCGACAGATCGAGCGCGCTGACCGGCTCATCGCAGATGATCAGCTTTGGCGACAGGGCTAGAGCCCGAGCAATGGCAACGCGTTGACGCTGCCCGCCACTGAACTCGCGCGGCAGCCGATCGGCGGCGTTGGTGGGTAGCGCCACGCGGTCGAGCAACTCGCGCACCCGCTCGCGTCCAGCCGCCTTGCCGTAGCCCCGGACTCGCAAGGGCTCGCTCAGGATGTCGGCGACGCGCATCGATGGGTTCAGTGACGTGTATGGATCCTGGAAGACGACCTGCAGATCAGCTCCGAGCTGTCGCCGCTCGCGTCGCGCCGCGTGCGTGATGTCCCGGCCGAGGAACGTGATCTTGCCCGACCGGACCGGAGCCAGACCGAGGATCGCTCGGCCCAACGTCGTCTTACCCGATCCCGACTCGCCGACCAGCCCGAGGGTCTGACTTCGGTTTATCGAGATGGAAACCTCGTGCAGCACGCGTACCGGAGGCCGACGAAATCGACCTGATGGGTACTCGACGACCAGATTGTCGACTCGGAGAACCGGGCGCTCGTCCGGTTGCCCGACCGGATCGTCAGCGCGGGTCAGCGGTTGGCTAATCGACATCGGCCGTCAACCTCGTCATCGGCGGCTTGTTGTGCAACATGGCCCGCAGCAGCGATTGGGTGTACGGCTCGCGCGGAGACCGCAGCACCGTCGTGACGTCGCCCGACTCGACCAGAAGCCCGGACTGCATCACGACGACCCGGTCGCAGATGTCCGACACCACGCCGAAGTTGTGGGTGACCATCAGCATGGCCATCCCGAGTTGTTGCTGGAGGTCTCGCAGCAGGTCGAGAACATCCGCTTGGACGGTGACGTCGAGAGCGGTAGTCGGCTCATCGGCAACGAGCAGATCAGGCTTGCAGCTGATCGCGCCGGCGATCAACACCCGCTGGGCCATGCCGCCCGATATCTGGTGGGCATAGGAGCGGACCACCCGCTGCGCGTCGGCGATGCCGACCGAGTCGAGCAGCTCGAGGGCCCGCTTCTTGGCGTCTGCCTTCGACAGGCCGAGCTTCTTCACCAATGGGCGCGTCAACTGATGTCCGATGGTGAAATTGGGATCCAGATTGCTCAGCGGCTCCTGCGGAATATAGGCAATGCGACGTCCTCGCAGAGCGCTGATCTCCTTCGGCGCGGTGTCGCCGTTCTTGATCAGCTGGTGACCGGCGAAATCGACCGAGCCCGACAGCACCCGCGCTTCGAGGGGAAGCAGACCGAGGATCGCGAACGCCGTCTGGGTCTTCCCGGAGCCCGATTCACCGACGATGCCCAAGACTTCGCCCGGGTTGACATGGAAGGACACGTCCTCCACGACCGGCCGGATCGCATCGCGGCCGGCGATGGGATACCCGATCCCGAGGTTGCGAACCGTCAATAAGGCATCGGTCGGAGCGGACATCGCGGAACCGACGACGCCGGCATGTGCGGCTAGGACGCGCGCGGGTTCGTGGCGCGAGCGACGCCGACGGGGAGTGGCCGGCCTGCCTTCGAGCGCATCACGCAAGGCGCTGCCCAGGACCACGAATGTGGCGACGGTGAGAGTGATCGCGATAGCCGGCCAGAGAACCAGATCCGTGTTGGTATAGATGTTGGTGACGCCCTCGTTGAGCATTACGCCCCACGTGACGCTGCCGGGTTGGCCCAGGCCCAGGAACTCCAGACTGGCCTGAATCGTGATGGCGAAGCCGGCCAGCACCGCGGCCTGGATGATCAGTGGGCTACGAACGACGTAGAGGATGTGCCGACCGATGATGCTCATGTCGCGCACGCCGGACACCCGGGCCGCGTCGACGTACAGCTCGTTGCGCACTGTTCGGACCGTCGATCTCGTCAGGCGGTAGACGCCGGCCGAAACGAGCACACCGAAGACGGTCATCGAGATGGCTACGGCCTTGCCCAGGGCCGCCGCCGAGGCGATCAGCACGATCACCGCCGGCAATGACAGCAGGATGTTGCTGACCCAGTTGCCGAGCAGATCCATCCACTTGCCGTAGTAACCAGCAACCAGGCCGGTCGTCACCCCGACGACTTCGGCGACGGCGATCGCGATCGCGGCCGACACGATCGTTCCGCGCGTGCCGGCCAGAATCCGACTGAAGATGTCGCGCCCGGCGCTGTCGGTGCCGAGCCAATGCTGACCGCTCGGGGACTTGAATGCCTGGCTGAGCGCGGCGTGTGACGGGTCGTACGGCGCGATCCAGGGACCGATGATGCCGATAACGACCACGACGAGCAGAAGCGACAAAGCCACGACGCCGGCCGGATCGTGCAGGAGCCGTCGCAACATTCCGGAGCGAGCGGTCGGAGTCTCGCCGATCTCTACCTCGGGCAGGATCGGCGAGGCCAGGGAATCGGTCATGCCAGTCGCGCCTTCGGATTGAGCCAGCCGATAGCCAAATCGACGATGAGGTTCACTACGACGACGATCGTCACCGTCGAGACCACGATGCCCATCAGCACCGGGGTATCACCTTCGCTGGTGGATTGCACGGCGAGCACGCCGATCCCCGGCAGCGCGAAGATCTGCTCGATGACCACGATCCCGCCCAACAGCCCGATGAACTGCAAGCTCAAGATGGTCAGAGCGGCCGGAGCCGCACCCCGCAAGACGTGCTTGAACAGGATCTCGCTACGGGCCAAACCCCGACCTTGCAACGTTCGTACATAATCTCGAGAAAGTTCGGCGATCACGGCGCTTCGAACCTGTTGCGCGGCCGAGGCGATCGCGGCCAGGGCCAATGCGATCACGGGCAGCGTGATCGACTTTGTCCAACCGGAGAAGCTGGTTCCGAGCGGCACGTAGCCGGTGGCCGGCAGCCACCGCAGGTGGATGGCGAAGATTGTCACCAGAATGACGGCGGCGATGAACTGCGGAACAGAGGCACCGCCGATCGATCCGAGCTGCAGCGCGCGATCGATCCAGCCCCGTCGCACCGCAGCGGTGACCCCGATCAGCACTGATACCACCGCGACGACCAGCACCGTTACGGCCACCACCGACAACGTCGTCGGCAACCGGGTCTGGATGGTGTTGCTCACCGGCTGACCGTCGAACCACGACCTGCCGAAATCGCCGCGTACGGCGTGCGAAAGCCAGTCCCAATACCGGCTGACCAACGGCCGGTTCAGGCCCAGTTCGACCTGCTTCGACTTGACCTGTTGCGGCGTGGCCGACTCACCCAGCAGCTTCCTCGCGACATCGCCACCGGCTGCGTTCAATCCCGCGAACGTGAGTACGGACACGACCCAGATCGCCACGATGCCAACGACGATCCGCCGAACAATGAAGTTGAGCAATGGCTCGTTCCCTCAGCTCGCGTGAATCCTCTCAGAAACTATCGATGGCGGCGTGTTACTTGGGTGAGTAGTACCAGATCGACGGCAGTGGCTGGTTCACGGTCGGCTTGACGGTGGTGTGCTTGTCCGTGAAATAGATCTGCTGATAGCGCAGCAGCGGCACGAACCACGCCTGGTCGACGATGTACTTGTTCAGATCCTGAGCGGCTTGCTTCGCCTTGCTCGGATCGGTCTGCATGGTGTTGCCGAAGTCCGTCACCTTCGGATCTGTCGTGTGGAACGGGTTGTACGAACCGTTCGGCGAAATCAGGCGCACATAGTCGTTCCAGGCGTCCCGCTGGGCGACAAAGGAGTACATCGCCGAGAACTGCTGCTTGGCCATATTCGCCAGCAGGTCCGTCGGCGGAGTCGAGATAGGCTTCACCGAGATGCCGACGTCCTTCAAGTTCTGAGTGATCGCGGCATAGATCGCCGGATCGATCGAAGCGATCTGCGGCATCGCCATCGAGAACCCAGAGGGATAACCAGCCTGTGCCAGAAGGGACTTCGCCTTGGCTGGATCGTAATTATACGTCGAATCAAGGCTGGCCACGTAGGCATCGCTCGTCTTCGAGAACACCTGGCTCGTCACCGTGCCCGTCCCCAAGTAGACCTGCTTCAACAGCGCATCCTTATCGATTGCGTAGTTGACTGCCTGTCGCACCCGCACATCCTTCAGCGCCGGCGTCAGAACTCCGGCACGGTCGAACAAGTAGATCAAGGAGACGTCCGCGTCGTACGAGGCTTCAACGAGCCCGGCACCACTGGCAGCCTGACGATTCTTCGGTGTCAACAGACCAGCGTTCACCTGGCCGGAAATCATCGCGTTCAGACTGGCCGTCGGATCGACAAGCACCGAAAAAACGATGCGGTCGTAATGCTGCAACGACTTGTCCCAGTAAGTCGGGTTCGCAGTGAACACCAGCTTGGACCCAGCGACACTGTTGGCGGTGTCATAAACGTACGGGCCACTGCCAACCGGGTGTGTGGCGAGCTGCCCGCCGGTAATGGCGGTCGGGCTAGCCATGTAACCAGCCACGTTGGCCAGGTCGTTGAGCAGACCCGGGTCGGGAGCGGATAGGTGCAGCACCACTGTCGTCGCGTCCGGCGTGTCGATATTGTTCACCGAGGCAAGGTCGGCTGACTCCGCGGCGTTCGCGGTCTTGAGGCGCATCAGATTGGTCTTGGCGGCGGTGGCGTCGAACTTGGTGCCGTCGGTGAATTGGACATCGGTTCGCAGATTCAGCGTCAGCGTCATGCGGTCGGAACTATAAGTCCACTTCGTCGCAAGCATCGGTGCGAGCGACCCGTCCGGCTGCTCGCGCATCAGCGAGTCGTATACCGGCTGGTAGAACGGGAGCAAGGAATTCGGCTGCGCCTTCAGATTGTCCAGTGACGGCGGCGGCGCGTTAACGGCCAATGTAAGCGTGCCGCCGTGCGGCGCCGCGCTCGAGCTTGAGCCCGAGCTGCTCGCGGTCGAACTCTTACTGCTGCTCCCACCGCACGCGACGAGTGTCGCAACTGCCGCGATCAACGAGAGAACAACGGCGGCGACGTGGCGAGGGGTTTTCTTTTGAGGCGCGTTGAACACAGGCGTCCTATCTGCGATGGCCAGACCGTCGGACATTAGGCGTCATACTGTCGCCCAGTTATAAGACCGCACCGGACAGACGCATGTCAACGAAAGTTATCCATCTGTGCGTATGTGGCCAGGT
>JAFAWL010000333.1 GCA_019241805.1 Actinomycetota bacterium | reverse complement strand
CGGGGATCAAGCACATCGACACGAACGGCGATTACACCGTCAGCACCCAGAAGGCCCCTACGCAGGCCGCCTGTTACACGTTCGCAGAGACGCTAGCGATGACTGACTTCACCGAGATTTATTCGACGAATCCCGGGGTGGCCAGCGAGACGGTTCTGTTACACGACAACCCGACGGTGTCGACCGTCGCAACGCCGAGCGTCGTCTCGCTCAGCAACGGCGAGTCGAGCCTCAGTGACGTCGTCACCGTCACCGGCTTGCCGACCGGGTCGGCGCCGAGCGTCGATTGGTACCTGGTCAAGGGCGACGCCGCGGCGGGCAGCTGCACGGCGACCGAGACGTGGTCCAGCACGCCGGTCAAGATCGGCACCGTAACTGCACCGGATGCAGGGAAGCCGGGCCAGTACACGGTAGCGACGTCGACGAAGGGTCTGAGCGCGGGTTGCTATTCGTTCTGGGAGCGGGTCGCGGGCATTGAAGGTTACTCGCAGCCGGTGCAGTCCAACCCCGGTGACGCCAACGAGATCCTGACTGTGTTCGACTCGGTGTCGATCAGCACGACGGCGACGCCGGCCTCCGGTATCGCCGGCAACCTCTCCGGTGATCTGACCGACTCCGTAACGGTGGGCAACGTGCCCGCCGGCCAACAGCCGGCCGTGACCTGGAAGCTCGTCGGCCCGGCCGCGTTCGCCCAGGACGGCACCTGCAACGGCATCGACTGGACGCAGCAGTTGTCCACCGCGCTCAGCGGAACCGCGGCCAGCACCGGTACCGGCGGATACACGGCTACCGCTGCGCAGGCCGATGCGAACAAGCTCGCGGCCGGTTGCTACTCGTGGGTCGAGACGGTGGGACGCACCGCGCTCACCCCGGACGTGTCCAGTGGCGCCGGCGACAACGGCGAGGTCGTCGAACTGAGGGCGGCAACCGTTGCCACTACCAAGGTCACCGTCTCCGGCGCCACGACCGGCTTCGTGACCGACCTCGGCGACACCGTCGCGGTCTCCGGTTTGCCGGCCTCGGTGAAGTCCGCCCCGCCGGTTAACTGGCAGCTCAACGGTCCTATCCCGACGAGCGACGACGGGACCTGCGATGGCCTCAGCCAGGCTGACTGGAACAAGGCACAGCCGACGACGATCAACGGCAAGGCGGTCGAGGGTTCGGCACTGCACGGCGACGGTGGCGAGTACACCGTGAGCATCACCGACACGACGGTGCTGAACGCGCTGTTGCCGGGTTGCTACACGTTCACCGAGCAGGTGGGCGACGCCAACGCCACCGCGGCGTCGTCGACGTCGAAGGGCGCCGACAACGAGATCGTGCTCATCAAGGCGGCAACCCCGACCGTGAGCACGCAGATTTCGGCGGCCACCGGAGTGCTGGGCACGGCGGGATCGTTCAGCGATGTCGTTACCGTGGGCGGCCTGCCGGCTGGCGCGGACGTAACGATGGACTGGCAGATCCTCGGCCCGGTCGCCAAGGCCGGCGCCAGTTGCACGGACGTGGACTGGACCAACGCCGAGACGTTCGACAGTGGCACGGTGTCCAGCGTCAACGCGGACGGCAAGTACACCGCGAGCGGAGTGAAGACGCCGACCGCCATCGGGTGCTACACGTTCGTCGAAACGCTTCATGACGGCGACCGGACGGTCGAAGTAAAGACCGACGCCGGGGACCCGAAGGAAACGGCGGAGATCACCGCACCGGTCACGACGTCGCCGAACCCGCCGACGAATAACACGACCACGTCGAACGGCGCGGTCACGGTGAGCAACGGTGGCGGCAGCACGCCGCTTGCCTTCACCTCAGCGGGTGGCAACCTGCAGCTGATCGGACTCGCCGGTGGGCTGACGCTCGCCGCGGGGCTCGTCCTGCTCGTGATCGGACGGCGGCGCCGCGAGGTCGCCGAGTAACAGCACCACCGCACGATCGGCAACACCGCAGGTGCATCGACGGAGGCCCAGTCGCTCAACCCGACGCGACTGGGCCCTCGGCCTCTCAACCGGCCAGCGGTATCACCCGTTCAGTACGCGTTCGACACCGACGTTCCACGGAACCGATCGCTTCACATCTAGACGCGACACGCCCTGACCACCTTGCACCTATTTACTTTCGAGGTTAAGGTTCCCTGAGTCAGTCGATGCGGGATGATCGGCTTAACGGGGGTAAGTAGATCACCCACAAAACGGGGGCTAAAAGCTTTCCTCGGCTGACGACTAAGGCGCCTTGCCGCACGGATCGGGGGATCGGACGGCGAGGCGCCTTCATATCGTTTGCGGCCAGGCGCTCGCGATGACGCATGAACAAGTGACTACGCTCCGCTTTTGCGCCTGTACAGAAGGCGCGCAGAGAATGCGGCGCTCCGACATGGGGTAGGCATTACTCAGGGTGCGACTGGGTCGTCCTGTGCCCGGTCGCACCCGCCACATGTGGATACGACCTCCCCCGTGGATACGACCTCCCACCGCTCGCGCCCGGTCAGTGCGGCCGCGCCGTCGGCGCCCCAGCCGAAGAATCGGCTCGGTACCGGCGTCCGGCGACCGACCCGCCAACCGTCGCCAAAACCGATCGTCACCAGGGCCCCCAATAACAGTGCGGCCGGCTCACCCGGCCGCAGCCCACCGGTTTGCGTGCCGATCGTCGCCGCTGCGACCGGCACTCCGACCTGCGCGCACGCGAGCAGCGCCAGCGACCACGACTGACCGAACAGCCGCATAGCCAGATGCGCGAGCGCCGCCACAACACCGAGCAGCACACCCAACGCGATGTAGGACGGATGCATACCGAGCGCCCGCAGGTCGAGACTCGCGCCCAACCACACGAAGAACAACGGGCCGAGGAAGCCGTCCGTGACCGCGAACAGCTGTCGGCCCAGCCGTCGCGGAACGCCCACTCCCGCCATCGCCAGGCCGAACGCGAAGCCGGCCAACATGATCGAGACGTGCGTTGCCACCGCGATGCTGGCGATCGCGAACAACACGGCCAGATCGACGCGCAATTCCAGCGCGAAGTTGCGCCGCCGGCTGAAGCGTCGCAGTCGCGCACTCCAGCCGGAGTGCACGAACCCGCGCAGTAGCAGGTAGTACAGCGCTGCCGCCGCGACCACCGTCAACGCGCCCACTGCCGCCCGACCCGCATGCCGGGTGTCGATCACCAACGGCAGCGCGACGATGCAGGCCGTGTCGGCCACCGCGACCTGAGCCAACATCCGCACCACCCGATCCCCGGAGAGCCCGAGCGAGTCGGTTGCCGGCAACACGAGCGCAGCTGACGAGGACGCGATCACCACGGCGTACACGGCTGCGTGACCGGTGTCGAACCAATCGGCCAGCCCCCACCCGGCACCGACGGCGAGAACTCCGACCGCCGCCGCCCGTAGCGCGCCGACACCCAGGGCCGAGCGGATATCGGCGTCCCGCACCCGCACGTGCGATCCGGCGACGAACATAACGAGCGCGAACCCGACATCGGCCAGGAAAGTCAGTGTCGGGTCCGATGCGGCCACGAACCCGAAGCCGGTGTGGCCGATCACCAGGCCGGCCGCAACCTCACCGACGACCACCGGCACTGACCAGCGGCGCGGCGCGGCCAACAGCGGGCCGGCCAGAGCCGCGACGCCGATCACGGCGAGGGTGCCGAAAGAGGTCATCGAGCCTCCGCTGCCCGGGCGGTGGATGCCCTCGCATCATCGACCCGACCGGCGCCTGGCCGCTGGCCCGACGCCAGGCGTGTCGCGATCAGAGGCTGCCAGGCAACTCGGGTGCTTGGCCCTAACCTGACTTCCGACCGGGCAAACAACGCCCACAGAGGAGGGCACTCG
>JAFAWL010000292.1 GCA_019241805.1 Actinomycetota bacterium | reverse complement strand
TATCCGTTGCGGGTTGATCCGTTGGTCCAACAAGCCGAACTCACCGCCGCCGGAACCGACGAGCTGGGAGCCTCGGTCGCGGTCTCGGGTGACACGATCGTGGCCGGGACGACGACAGGGGCGGGCGGCCATGGCGCTGTGTACGTGTTCACGATGCCGGCGGGTGGTTGGCAGGACGCGACTCAGACCGCTGTCCTGACCGCCAGCGATGGGGCGAGCGGGGATGCCTTCGGTAGGTCGGTGGCGATCGATGGCAATACGGTGGTCGCGGGGGCGCCCGGGCACCAGGTTGGATCGAACGCGGGCCAGGGCGCGACCTACGAGTTCACGATGCCGGCCGGGGGTTGGCGGGACGCGACCGAGACGGCGGAGCTGACCGCCAGTGGCGGCGCCGCCGGCGACGCGCTTGGTTCCTCGGTGGCCGTGTCGGGTCAGACGATCGCCGCCGGTGCACCCGGGCCGTCGTCGGGCTCGTCCGTGCCCGGAGCGGTCTACGAGTTCACGATGCCCAGCGGCGGCTGGGCCTCAGCGACCCAGACCGCGACCGTGACGCCCAGCGACGGCGTCGCCGGCGACGAATTCGGCCAATCCGTGGGGACTGACGGTGACACGATCGTTGCCGGCGCTCCGCAGCATCGGTCCAGCGGTGCTCAGGGCACGGTTTACGTATTTACCCTGCAGTCCGGCTGGGTCCAGTCGGCGGAACTGACCGGCAGCGGTGCGGCCGCGTTCGCCGGGCTCGGGACGTCGGTGGCCATCTCGAGCGGCACGGTCGTGTCGGGCGCTCCGTTTGCCGGAAACAATGGCCAAGGCGCCGCGTACGTCTTCTCGATGCCGGGCACTGGCTGGAGGAACGAAACCCAGACCGCCGCCCTCACAGCAAGTGACGGCGGGGCCGACGACGCCCTGGGTTCATCGGTGGCGATCTCGGGCGGCACGATCGTCGCCGGCGCGAACTTGCACTCGGTCGGCGCGAACACGAACGAAGGCGCGGCGTATGTCTTCACGATGCCCTCGTCCGGTTGGACGACCGAGACGCAGAGCGACGAGCTGACCGCACGGGACGGGGCGGCGCAAGACGAGCTCGGTAGTTCGGTGGGAATCTCGGGGCAGTCGGTCGTTGCCGGGGCGCCGGATCACACCGTCGGTCCAAATCGGTTCCAGGGGGCGGCGTACGAGTTCGGTCCCGGCGACTCGACCGGCGTCAGCACTTCCTGTTTCCCCTCGCCGGCCGTGGTTGGGAGCGGAACCTCGTGCACGACGACGGTGACCGACACCGCCGGCACCGGGCAGACCGCTCCGACCGGCACGATCCTCTTCACGGCGACCCCGGGCAGCGGATCGTTCGACGCCGGTAGCTGCACGCTTCAGCCGACGCCCACGAGCGGCGTGTCCTCCTGCGCGGTGTCGTTCGTCCCGGCGGCGCCCGCGAGTTTCACGATCACGGGTAACTACACCGGCGACAGTCATCACGCGGCGGGTGCCGGATCCTTGTCGATAAGCGCCACACCGCCGCCCGCGCCATCGGCCCCGTTGGTTTCGGTGCCACCGCAGCAGACGGTCACGGGTCCGACGACTGCGACCTTCTCGGGAACGGTCGTCCCAGAGGGCCTCGCGGCGAGCGCGTATTTCGAGTATGGACTCGATCCGAAGTACTTCGGGGGCGGCCCGATCGTCTACACGCAGACCACCCCGACGAAGTCCCTGGGGTCGGGGTTCGGCGCGGTGGACGTCTCAGCGTCGGTCACTGGACTGGTTCCCAACGCGCTCTACCACGTCCGGTTGGTCGCCTCGAACAGCGCCGGCACCACGCTTGGTCCTGACCAGGCGTTCACGACCCTACGGGGCGCGCCGCCGCCGGCACCCGTGATCGGAAAGGCGGTCAACGTCGCGCCGGTGAGGGGGTTCGCGCTGATCAAGCCGGGCGCCGGGACGGCCAGCGAACAGTCAGCCAATCGGTCGAGGCGTCCGGCCGTGGCGCTCGGTCTGCGCGCGTTCGTGCCGGTGACCGAGGCGCGCCAGATCCGAGCCGGGTCGGTGGTCGACACCCGAAGTAGCGTCATCAAGCTGACCTCCGCGACCGGGGAGCGCAAGAAGAAGGTGCAGTCGGGCACGTTCGGCGGCGCGGTCTTCGCCGTCGGACAGGCGCGCGCAGGAATCAGCAAGGGACTGACCACGATCTCGCTCCGCGACGGAGCCGTGCCGGGCGCCCCGTCCACAAGCGTCTGCTCGCGCGGGCGCTCCGCAGATGCGTCGAGGAGCGCGCCGCTCGCGGCAGCGGCCGGCACGAACAAAAAGGTGCTCCAGCTCTTGAAGGCGAGCGATCATGGAGGCAAGTTCCGCACCACCGGCCGCTACAGCGCCGCGACGGTCCGCGGCACGGTATGGGAGACGATCGATCGCTGCGACGGGACGCTGACCGTGGTGACCCGCGGGATCGTCGCAGTCCGCGACTTCGTCGCGAAGCGGACGATCATCCTGCATG
>JAFAWL010000229.1 GCA_019241805.1 Actinomycetota bacterium | reverse complement strand
CGAGGTTGACGTTGACATTGAGCAGATTGCCGTCCGTGACCGAGCCCGTTGTGGTGCCGGCGGCCGTGGTGCTCGGGTCGGTCGTGGTTGCCGGATCCGTGGTCGTCGGGTCTGTACTCGTCGGATCGGTGGTCGTCGGGTCTGTGGTCGTCGGGCTGCCCTGATCGATGGAACTTGTTTGATCGGAGGTCGCCGAGGCGTCGCCCACGATGCCCTGATGCAGCGCACCGGTCTGCACGGCTCCGGCCTGCGACTCAGATCCGACCGACAGGACGTTCGCATCTACCGCGGCGTTGATCGGAGCGGCGACGTTGGCGTTGGCGCCGACGGCGAGGTCGATAGGCGCGGCCGTGTCCAGAGCGAGATCCAGATTCGCGTTCAGGTCGAGAAGCGACATCACCTCCTTCGGGGGCAGTGCCGTTCCACCTTCTTCGGCAAGCTCTGCAGCGCTGAGCCGACGGGCGATTTCCTCGGACATGGACATCCTCCTGCGCAGCTGGTTTCAGGCCATTCGGCGCCGAGATACCCAACCGGGAGCCCATGCAAACGGTGGCCACGGAACCTTTGATCACCGAAATACCGTTGCCGTAAGGGGTTCGGCGCTCCCCCGCTACTGGCTGCGAGCCCCTAGTGCACCGCGACGACCTCGACCGTCAGGTCGGGGACCGCCGTCATCCCGCGGGGGCCGGGAAGGGCCAGCACCCCGAGCGCTGCCGAAGGTCCACGTGTCTCACGCCATCCCGCCGGACGGATAACAGGGCGTCGAGAGAAGTATCAGTCAGTGGACACCTTACGGGTGAGTACTGCTAGTAGTTGGAGAGCTCGTGGACGACCTGACAAGCGACGAGACGGCGATCGTGGCGCTGGTGGCGGAATGGGTAGATCGGGATGTCAAACCGGTGGTGCGGGAGCTGGAACACTCGAACACCTATCCCGAGCGCCTGATCGAGCAGATGGAGGCCATGGGCATCTACGGCCTGGCAATTCCGGAGCCGTGGGGCGAGGCAGCCGTCTCGACACCCTGCTATGCCGCTGTCACCGCCGAGTTGGCCCGAGGGTGGATGAGTCTCGCCGGGGCGATGGGCGGGCACACGGTGGTAGCCAAGCTGATCCTCGACCACGGCACGCGGGAGCAACAGGACCGCTATCTGCCCCGAATGGCCACGGGCGAACTCAGGGCCACGATGGCGCTCACCGAATCCGGCGGTGGATCCGACCTGCAGAACCTACGAACGACGGCGCTGCCGGTCGGCGACGAGTACGTCGTGAACGGATCGAAGACCTGGATCTCGAATCCCCGCCACTCCGACCTCGTCGCCCTGTTGTGCCGCACAGACCCCGCCGCGGTGCCCGCGCACCGCGGCATCAGCATCCTTCTCGTGGAGAAAGGCCCCGGGTTCCACGTCTCCCGGGATCTGCCGAAGTTGGGATACAAGGGCGTCGAGGCATGCGAGTTGTCTTTTGACGACTTCCGGATCCCGAAGTCCAGCTTGCTCGGCGAGCTGGAGGGCTACGGCTTCGCCCAGATGATGCGCGGTCTGGAGATTGGACGGATCCAGGTGGCTGCGCGCGCCCTCGGCGTCGGGCAGGCAGCGCTCGACGACGCATTGCGCTACGCGCAGCAACGGCAGAGTTTCGGCAAGCCTATTTGGCAGCACCAGTCGATCGGCAATTACCTGGCCGATATGGCGACGAGCCTGACGGCCGCCCGGCAGCTGGTCATGCATGCCGCCCGTTGCTACGAGGCCGGACGGGCCGATATGGAAACGGGAATGGCGAAGCTGTTCGCGTCCGAGACTGCGATGACGATCGCGCTGGACGCGATGCGAATTCACGGTGGTTACGGGTATTCCACCGAGTTCGACATCGAGCGCTACTTCCGCGACGCACCGCTGATGATCGTCGGCGAAGGAACGAACGAAATCTTGCGTGGTGTCATTGCCCGGCAGCTCGTGCAGCGACACCCCGTCGCCGGATGACGGGCGAGTCGCGTTGGTTGATCGTCCGTGGCGACCGGAAGGAACGCTGATGGGGGCGGTCGAGCGTACGGAGAGCATCCAGGCCGAACCTGCCGTGGCCTTCGCCAGACTTCTGGGTGTCACGGTGCCGGACTTCGACGGTGGAGCAGCGCTGCCGTTGACCTGGCACTGGCTCTACCTACTGGAGCGCCCGTACCAGTCAGACCTCGGTGACGACGGCCATCCGACGACCGGGGCGGTGCCAGAACCGCCCGGACGAGGCTTGCGCAGGATGTGGGCCGGCGGAAGCCTCCACCTTCGCGGCCACTTGCACGTGGGCCATGAGGCGACCCGACGCAGCACCGTTATTGGCAGCGAACGCAAGGCCGGGCGGTCCGGTCCGTTCACCATCGTCACTGTGCGCCACGAGATCATCCAGCGCGGCGAAATTGTCGTGGAGGAGCGACAAGAACTGGTCTACCGAGCCCGAGCTCTCGTCGAAGCATCTGATTCCGTCGCGAGTGCAACTACCCGGGTACTGCCATCGGAGGCGCAAGACTGGGAGATTCCGATCAGCCCGACCCTGCTGTTCCGCTACTCCGCATTGACCTACAACGCACATCGGATTCACTACGATCGCGACTATGCCCGGCAGGTCGAGGGCTACCCCGGCCTGGTCGTACATGGGCCTTTGCAAGCCATGGCAATGGCGGAATATCTGCGCCGCAACCGCATCGCGACCGGGCCCGGGACGGTCTTCACATACCGGCTTGTCTCGCCACTGTTCGAGGATCAAGGCATGCGCGTCACCGCGTCGCAGGAGGCTGGCGAGGTGACGACGCAGGTCTGCGACGCGTCCGGCCGCCTTACCGCCCGCGGGACAGTCACACGGGACACGCATGGGACGCCAACGTGTTCGTCGACGCCGACGTAATTGCCGGCCA
>JAFAWL010000069.1 GCA_019241805.1 Actinomycetota bacterium | reverse complement strand
AGAACGCAGCCAGCCTGCGCGTGGTCGAAAAGTTGGGGCTACGACGTGAGGGCTACTACGAGAATTATCTCGACATCGACGGCGCGTGGCGTGACCACGTCGCGTTCGCCGTGACCCGCGACGATGTCTCGGCGAGCTCGATATTGTCGCGACTGCCCACGCTGCCGATGCCGCCTGGTTGAGCAGTCAAACCGAAAGCTGAACTCCAGCTTGATACTGCGGGCCGACACGCCGTGAGAGGTCCGGGTGCCCGCCTTATCCGGTCACTACCGTATGCGCAGTCGTGTTACGGATGTGACTGGAGGTGCGATGTCCCGGCCCGGACTGGAGCTGACCGCTCTGCTCGTCCTGTGGCTGATCGTCGTCGTGCCCATGGTGTTGCGCCGACACGACGACCGGGCCCAGGAGCGATCAGTGCGCCGCTTCGGCCGCCGAATGCGCGCGCTGTCACAGCGCCCCGTTCGGCCGGCCGCCGACGGCGTGGACGCCAGCTACGTCCAGCCGCGGATAACCGCGGCGCGTGACGAGGTCTTCGTGGCGAACCGGTCGATCCGTGAGCCACGAGTGGCCGTTCGTCGGCCCGTTCCCGCTGCCCAGGAGGCCCTGATGTACCCAGTCGAACGCAGTGACATGTCGGCGGCCCGGCGCCACATGATGGCGCGCCGCCGGCGGTCGTTGACGATCCTCGGACTGGGCAGTCTGATCTCGCTGCTGCTCACTGTCGCCTTAGGTGGGGCGATGTTCTGGGCGTTGACGGTCGTATTCCTGCTCGGCCTGAGCGGCTATGTCTACTTCTTGCGCACGCAGGCCCAACACGACCGCGACCGGCGACAGGTTCGTCAGGAACGCGCCGCCGTCCGCCGCCCTCGCGGCTACGACGCCACCCTCGAAGGCCCGGTCTTCGCCGAACCCGACCCGACCGTCGTGCGCATTGACGACGACGACCCCATGCTGCAGAACCTCGACACCGTCGACCTCACCGGGCTCTACAACGATCGCGACAACGACCTGGTCGTGGCGCAGCGACGAGCCAGCTGAGGCTTGTCCGGCCTTCCGCGTACGCGGCCGCCTCAGCTCAGAGGACCGATGCGTCACCCGTCGGCTGGTATCTTGGCTGTCGGCCCGTAACGGGTCACCAGGTTCCGACCTGGGGCTGTGGCGCAGTCCGGTAGCGCACCTCGTTCGCATCGAGGGGGTCAGGGGTTCAAATCCCCTCAGCTCCACCAAAAAGTCGTCTGCCCGCGTCGGAACGCGGCGGATTCAGTCCCGCTTCGCGGGCGATGACAATGGCCTGGGCTCGGTCGGCAACCTGCAGTTTGCGGAACACATTTGAGATGTAATTGCGAACGGTTTTCGGTGAGAGAGACAACTGCCTCGAGATCGTCGCGTTACTCGCGCCGGTTGCCATCAGGCGCAGGACACTGCGCTCGCTGTCGGTCAGGTTCGGGAACGCCACGGCGGCTGACGGTGGCTCGCTGAAGAAACGTATGACTCGCGTCGCGATGCCACGGGAGAACAGCGCCTCTCCGCGCCCCACGGTGATGATGGCGCGGGCGAAGTCGTCGGCGTCCATGTCTTTGAGGACGTAGCCGCGGGCTCCGGCTCTCATCGCGGCGAACACGGAGTCGTCGTCTTCGAACATGGTCAGGACAAGGATGTTGGTCGTCGGTGATTGTTCGGCGATTGTGCGGATCGCGGCCAGCCCGCCGACGCCGGGCATCTGCAGATCCATCAAAACGAGATCGGGCGCGAGTTCCGCGCTGAGGGTCACGGCAGTTTCGCCGTCGGCTGCTTCGCCTATTACTTCGACGCCATCCATCGTCGACAGCAACGACCGAACGCCACGACGGAAAAGGGCATGGTCGTCGACAATGAGCACACTTACCGCGTCGGCCATCATGACTTGGCCGATTCGAGCGGTACGAGCGTACGAACCGTCGTGCCGGTCGCGTTGAACACTTCGACCGCTCCGCCGAGCTCGGCCGCCCGTTCGCGGATCGATGCCACGCCGACGCCCTCGATCAGCGGCTCGGGGCAGCCGCGACCGTCGTCACGAACGGTCATGCACACCTGCTCGGCCCTCACCTCGATCGTTACTCGGCATTGCTGACCGCCCGAGTGACGGGCGGCGTTGTGGATGGCCTCAGAGGCAATTCGGTAAAGCGCCACCTCGACCGCGGCGGGCAACTCGGGCAGTTCGTCGGGCTCGACGGTCACGGTCAGCCCGGCCTGGGCCGACGGGTGATTCCGCAGCGCGGCGACCAAGCCGAGTTCGTCGAGCAGTGGCGGCCGGAGTCCGTAGACGAGGCGGCGGATGTCGGTCGTGGTCTTGTTCATCCCGTCACGTACCTCACTCAACAACGACGCGGCGCGATGGGGGTCGACCATGAGGAGTCGGTCGACCGCCGTCAGCTGTAGCTTCATCGATGCCAAGCTCGGGCCGAGGCCGTCATGCAGATCTCGCCGGATTCGGCGCCGTTCCTCTTCGCGGGCGGTAACCAGTGCCGCCCGGGAGGATTGCAGCTGTTCCGAGGCGCGAATCGCGAACATTACGATGGCCAACTGCTGACCAAGCTCCGAAAGCAGGTTCAGGTCGCGATTGGACAGCGAGGTTCGCGGGTGCCTCGGCGCGACGAACAGGTGGCCCAGTTCATTGCCCTGGTAGGTCAATGGCACGTCAGCCAGGTCTCGATCAGAGGGACGGGTGCCAACCACGCCGGCCTCGGTTTCACCCTCGACGATCGCGACGTAGGGCACGTTCAGCGTGCGCGCAATCATTGCCGCCAACGACGAGTCGAGCCCGGCCGGCGGACTCGGTGCCCGATTGTCGATCTGGTGGTTCAGCCGTGTGATCGCCGCGGACCCGTCGCCGAAGTGTCCGTAGACGACATCATCGATGCTCAGTCGCAGCCACCGCCACACCGGCACCGCGGTGGCGGCGATCAGCGCGACCGCGATGACATGCGCCCACCAATCGATGTGATCATTCGCCGGGCTCAGGCCGTCGGCTATCAAAACCAGGCCGTACACAGTGGCGGCCCACCCCACCAGGATGAAGCCGACAAGAGCCGCCGCCAACCACCGTGCGGATCTCGCCCGCACGGATCTAACGTTATGGCGGTCTCGCCGGCCATCCGGTAGGACGATCACGCGCTGAGCTCTGCCTTCGACTTGATCCGGGTGTCGCGACGGAGCAACAAGTAGATCACCAGGGCAGCCAGCACAAGGGCGAGCGCCGAGCTGATCTTGTCGAACGCCGTCGGACCGAACGGGATGCCGGGCAGCGAGATCAAGACATTCACCACCATCAGCACCAGCGTGACGATCACGCCCCAGCGCTGGGTTCGAAAGACCCCGTAGGCGGCGACCACGCCGATCAGCCCGATGACGACCTCGATCAGCAGCACTGCATACGGGGGCTGATTGGAACTGTGGTTGATCTTGTCAGCGCCTTGCGGCAGCAGCACGAGGGCAACGATTGCGTTGGCCAGCGAAAGCAGGCCGGCCAACGCCGCCGCGAGGGTGTAGTTCCGCGATCGAGACATGGCAACCTCCGAAAGACTTGCCGGCGACGCCGGACCTGCCGGCGGGCGCCGGCATCACCCACTGTCAATCTCCCGGTGTCCCAAGGTCAGCCGGCTGGTGTCCCTACTGTTTGGGAATCTTGCCTATCCGCAAAAGTGGACAATTCGATTGAATGTCACTTGGGTATGGACCGGGAGGTAAAAATACATCGCAAATCGGAGGCAAGATAGTCGCGCTGTCGGCCAGCTACTCGCGCGACCTTGGGCCGCTGACCCAAGCGGCCGATCGGATCAAAACCAGAGGAGGCCCGCGAATGGCCGCTGTTCGACGCTTCGACCACGTCGGTATCACTGTCGCCAATCTCGACGACGTAACCGACTTCTTCGTCGGGCTCGGATTCGAGGTGGACGGTCGCACGTTCATCGAGGGCGACTTTCTCGACACGGTGATCGGTATGTCCAATGCGCGCACCGAGATCGTCATGCTCCGACCCCCGGACGGCGGAGTCGCGCTGGAGTTGTCGAGCTTCATCCGACCGGCGCACGAGCCCGGCTCACCGACGGCGATGGCGAACGAGTTGGGACTGCGCAACATCGCCTTCGAGGTTGACGATCTGTCCGCACTGGTTACGCGGTTGACCGCGGATGGCCACCAATTGGTCGGCGGAATCGGTGAATACGAGCGCATGTGGCGTATGGCCTACATACGCGGCCCTGAGGGAATCATCGTGTCGCTGGCCGAGCGCGTCGGCTGACGGTTCGACCGTCCCCGGGGGGCTGACTCGCCGAGATCGCAACCGGATTACCCGGGCAGGAACGCGGGTACCGGTCGCTCATGGCGGACCGAATGCGCGGCGGATTGCGGTGGGCGAAGCGGCAAGCCGCTGAGTACGGCGGCGACGATGATCGCCCGCTCGGCGGCTACCTGGCCGCGATCGGCACGTATCTGGCCGTCACCGGCTCGACGGCGGTGGCGTCGCGGCTGGCGGGCAGGCGACCGAGCGAGTCGGTCAAGCCATGGGACGTCGTCCTGCTCGGCGTGGCGACTCACAAGATGTCACGCATCCTGGCGAAGGACGCGGTGACCAGTCCGTTACGAGCACCGTTCACCCACTACGAAGAGTCCGCCGGCGACGCCGAACTCATGGAATCACCCCGGCAGGACAGCAGTGTGCGGCACGCGATCGGTGAACTGGTGACCTGCCCGTTCTGCCTCGACCAGTGGGTGGCGTCCGGTTTTGCCGCCGGGACCGTCCTGGCGCCGCGCAGCACCCGGTTGGCGATGTTGGTGTTCGCGGCCACGGCGGTCTCCGACGCCTTGCAACTGGGCTACGCCGGCCTACAGAAACTCGCCTCGTAACCTCGCCGCAAACTCAGCCCTCCATCTCGGTCCGTCGCAGGGAGCCGGACGCGCGGCCGGTTCGGCGATGCCCAGCCGCTCGACGGGGTCGGCGATTCCCAGCCGCTCGACGAGGACCAGGAACGCCGCCGCGAAGTCCGAGTCGCCGACGCCGCGTCGAACGCGGGGCCAGTCGACCTGTTCCCTCACGGCACGCACGGCGGCCAGCGGCGGTGCGAAGTCGCAGTAGTGCTCGGTCATGGCTCGCAGCTTTCCGATGACGACGTCGGTTGCCGGAAGCACGGGCATCACGACCGACAGCACCTCCATCGTCTCCGCCCGCGCCAACAGCTCAGAGTCGACCGGCGTGCCGGCGGAACAAGACGTCGACGACGACACCATCCGTATCGAGCTTGACCAGCCAATCCTCCGGGGGCTGGCGTACCGCGAGACCTGCTGTACGCAGCGCCGCCACGGCCCGATCGAGATCGAGCTCGGCGATCATGAAATCCACATCGTGAGCGGACTCACCCGCTCCGCGCGCGGTGCGGGGTTCATCGCTGCCTCCTCGGCCACGACCTACCCGGGACTTTCAGGATCCAATCAACGCCTGGTTTGCGCCCTGGGCGCGGTGCGTCGCGGCCGGCGATTCGGCGGCGCCGGATCCGGACAGATACGGGGTGTGCGGTTGGCAAGCTTCAACATCCTGCACGGACGTGACCCGGCTAGTGATCGAGTCGATCTCGACCGACTGACCACGGCGATCAGGGTGCTCGATCCCGACATTCTCGCTCTGCAGGAAGTCGACCTCGATCAACCGCGGTCGCGCGGAGCCGATCTCACGGCGGTGGCCGGCAAAGTCATGGGCGCTCGATCGCAACGGTTCGTCGCCGCCATCGCCGGCACGCCGGGCGCGACCTGGGTGGCAGCCAGCGGCGAGGAACAGCCCGGCTCGGCCGCCTACGGCATTGCTCTGTTGTCACGCTTCGAAGCCGAAACCTCGCAGGTTATGCGACTCCCACCGATCCCGTTCCGATTCCGGATGTGGCTACGCGGGCCGCACAAGGTCGTGGTCGTGCACGAGGAGCCGCGGGTCGCCGTGGCGGCGCGATTCGCCACGCCGCACGGCCCGATGACCGTGGTGAATACGCATCTTTCGTTCGTGCCGGGTTGGAACCGGCTGCAGCTTCGCCGACTCGTCCGTGATCTGTCCGCTCTGCCCTAGCCGGTTGTGCTCATGGGCGACTTGAATACCACCAAACCCCGAGCCGGCGGCTATCGATCGCTGGCCGTGGGCGCTACCTTCCCGGCGCCCGCACCGACGGAGCAACTCGATCACATCCTGGCCCGGGGGCCCGTGGGAACGCTGCGATCGAGCGCCACTCGGTTGTTGCCGCTGTCGGACCACCGCGCACTGATCTGCGACATCGGCTGACGACGTCAATCGACAGGGACCGACCGCCAACTCGATCTCAGCGGATATCTTGATCATCTCGGCGCTGCGGGGCGCCGTGGGGGTGAGTCGCGATGGTCGAGACGGTGCTCGGTGACGCCGGGTCGGCCGATGATCGGCCGGCGCGATCCGCGGCCGAGACGCCGCTGCTGCGTCGTATTCGCGAGTCCATAATCGGCGAGGACCAGGTCATGCCCGGGCCATACGGGCCACGCCGGGTCACCTACGCCGACTACACCGCGTCCGGCCGAGCGGTCGGCTTCATCGAGGACTTCATTCGTGACGAGGTGCTGCCGCGCTACGCGAACACGCACACCGAGTCCAGCGGCACGGGACTGCAGACCACCCGGCTCCGGGAAGACGCGCGAGCCGTCATCCACGCCGCGGTGGCTGCCACCGACGACGACGTCGTGATCTTCGCCGGTTCCGGGGTGACCGGGGCGATCGACAAATTGGTCGGCCTTCTCGGATTGCGGATCCCGTCCGTGCTCGAGGACCGCTTCCGACTCAGTGAGCGGATCCCGGTTGCCGAACGACCGGTCGTGTTCGTGGGACCGTTCGAGCATCATTCGAACGAACTGCCCTGGCGGGAATCCATCGCCGACGTCGTCGTCATCCCGCAGGACACCGATGGGCACATCGACCTAGAAGTCCTCGAGCGCGAGCTGCTCCGCTACCGGCAACGGCCCTTACGGATCGGCTCCTTCTCGGCCGCGAGCAACGTCACCGGCATCCTGTCGGACACGACGGCGATCGCCACGCTGCTGCACCGACACGGCGCTCTGTCGTTCTGGGACTACGCCGCGGCCGGCCCGTACGTGCAGGTGCACATGCGTGCCGAGCACGGTCAGCCCGGCTCGTACAAGGACGCGATCGTGCTGAGCCCGCACAAGTTCGTCGGTGGGCCGGGCACGCCGGGGGTTCTCGTCATCCGCCACGAACTGCTCGGTAACCGGGTCCCGGTGGTTGTCGGCGGTGGCACGGTCGAATACGTCAACCCCGCCGATCACAGCTACCTGACCGACCCGGTCGTGCGAGAGGAGGGTGGCACTCCGGCGATCATCGAATCGATCCGCGCCGGACTCGCGTTCGGACTCAAGCAAGCCGTCGGCGTCGAGGTCATCCGGGCCAACGAGGAACGATTCTGGCGTCGCGCTGTGGCGGCCTGGTCGGCCGAGTCCGGCATCGAAATTCTCGGTAACCCGCACGCGGAGCGGCTCTCGATCGTCTCGTTCGTGCTCCGGGCGCCGTCCGGCCGATACCTGCACCACAACTTTGTCGTCGCTCTGCTCAACGACCTGCTCGGCATCCAGGCCCGGGGCGGGTGCTCGTGCGCCGGACCGTACGGGCATCATCTGCTCGGCATCGATCTCGACCACTCGCGCCTGTTCGAGCGCCAGATCTCGGCCGGCTGCGAAGGCATCAAGCCGGGCTGGGTGCGGATCAACTTCAACTACTTCATTTCCGACACGGTGGCCGACTACCTCATCGCGTCGGTGCTCTTCGTCGCCCGGCACGGCCACTGCTTCCTCGGCGACTACCGCTTCGATCCGTACACCGGTCTTTGGCATCACCGCGACGGCGTGGTCGAGCCGCCGCTTCGCCTGCACCAGTTGCGTTATGGCCCGGACGGTGAGCTGAGCTACCCGAAACAGCAGGAACGCGCGTCCGAAGCTGCGCTGACCGGCTACCTCTCGAGGGCCGAGGCACTCGCGCGAGAACGCGCCTCGACGACGCGGCCGGCCGATGCGCACGTCTCCGGGGACTTCGACGCATTGCGCTGGTTCGACCTTCCCGAGACTTGTCTCTCCACTTGATCTCACGGCAGCAACACACCGTTCGGGGGGTGACGATGGGCCACCCGGTTGTTGCGGGCGGCCGGATCCGCCCCGTCCGCTCAATGATCAGACTGCGATCAGGGACGCAACGCCGGAACCGGACTCGCTAGTAACCCTTCGGACAAGGCAGGCTCAGGGGCATGCTGTCGAGCAACGAAGCTGCGAGCCGCCCGGCGTTCGGCCGGATCGCCATCGTCAATCGCGGCGAGTCGGCGATGCGGTTGATCCACGCGGTCCGTGACCTGAACGCCGAAACGCCCGGCGCGCCACCGATTCGCACGATCGCGCTCTACACCGACGCCGAGCCCGAGGCCATGTTCGTCCGCGAGGCCGACCTCGCCTACCTGCTCGGCCCGGCATCCGCCCGGCCCTATCTCGACTACAGCCGCCTCGAGGCGGCGCTGCTCGCGACGCGGGCCGATGCGGTGTGGGTCGGCTGGGGCTTCGTCGCGGAAGACCCGAACTTCGCCGAGCTGTGCGACCGCCTCGGAATCACCTTTATCGGACCGTCGGCCGATGCCATGCGCAAGCTCGGGGACAAGGTCGGCTCGAAGCTGATCGCCGAGGACGTCGGCGTTCCGGTCGCCCCCTGGAGCCGGGGCGCGGTCGACACGCTTGACGAGGCCGTCGCCGCCGCCGAAAAGATCGGGTACCCGGTAATGCTGAAGGCAACCGCCGGTGGCGGTGGTCGCGGCATCCGGGTGATCCACGACGAGGCCGATCTGCGCGATGCCTACCAACGCACCCGGGACGAAGCCGGCCGCGCCTTCGGCAACGACGTGGTCTTCCTCGAACGGCTGGTCACCGGCGCACGGCACGTGGAAGTGCAGGTGATCGCCGACAGCCACGGCACCGCGTGGGCCCTGGGCGTACGCGACTGCTCGGTGCAGCGTCGCAACCAAAAGGTGATCGAAGAGTCGGCATCGCCGCTGCTGCGCCCCGAGCAGACCGACCAACTCAAGCGATCGGCCGAGCGACTGGCCCAAGCCGTGGGGTACTGCGGGGCCGGCACCGTCGAATTCCTCTATCACCCGGGCGAGCGAAGCTTCGCGTTCCTGGAGGTGAATACCCGGCTTCAGGTCGAGCACCCGATCACCGAGATTACGACCGGCACCGATCTGGTCCGGCTGCAGCTGCACGTCGCCTCCGGCGGACGTCTGGAAGGCTCGAAGCCGGCCGAGGTCGGGCACGCCGTCGAGGCGAGGCTGAACGCCGAGGACGCCGATCGTGACTTCGCGCCCTCACCCGGGCGCATCGAGCTGCTCGAACTGCCGACCGGTCCCGGCATCCGGGTCGACACCGGCGTCAGCGAGGGTGACACGATCCCGTCGGATTTCGACTCGATGATCGCGAAGATCATCGCCTTGGGCGGGACCCGGGACGAAGCGTTGGCGCGCCTGCGGCGTGCCGTCGCCGAGACTGCTGTGATCATTGAGGGTGGGGCCACGAACAAGAGCTTCGTGCTCGACCTGCTCGACCAGCCCGAAGTGATCGACGCCTCGGCCGACACGGGCTGGATCGATCGGGTGCGCGGCGAGGGTCGGCTGATCGAGGACCGGCACTCCGGCGTCGCCCTGGTCGCGGCCGGCATCGAGGCGTACGAGGACGACGAGCAGGTCGAACTCGCGCGTCTGTTGGAGACAGCACGCGGCGGCCGCCCACAGGTTCACCACCGCGTCGCGCGTCCGGTCGATCTGAACCTGCGGGGCCACTCGTACAAGGTCGCCGTCTCGCGTGTCGGCGCCCAGCGATTCCGGGTGACCGTCACGAACGATGGCGAGCCGCACGTGGTCGACGCGACGGTGCATCGACTCGGGACGCATCGCGCTCGTCTGGTCGTATCGGGCCGGTCGTATCGCGTGCTGACCGCCACGCACGGCCCGGTGCATTTCGTCGAGGTCGACGGAGTGGCTCACCGGGTCAGCCGGGACGAGGGTGGCGTGCTGCGCTCGCCTGCCCCGGCCCTCGTCGTCGCGACTCCGGTAGCAGTCGGCGCCGAAGTAGCGGCCGGGGCGCCGGTGCTGGTGTTGGAATCGATGAAGATGGAGACGCGCATCAACGCGCCGTTCGCGGCCACCGTGCGCGAACTGCCCGTGTCGGTCGGCAGCCAGGTCGAGACGGGTGCGCCGCTCATTCGCCTCGAACCCAAGGGGGAGCAGGTCGAGGCAGTGGCGGCCAGCGACGTCGATCTAGACCTGCCGGTGGCGCCGTCGCGACCGGGCGATCCGTTGGCCGATCTGTCCGCGGTCTTCCTCGGCTACGACATCGATCCCGGGGATAACGGCCGAACCTTGGCCGGTTACCTCGAGGAGCGCGACGCGGCCGCGGCGCGCGGGGACGACGTGCTCGGCGGTGAGATCGCGCTGCTCAGCGCGTTCGCCGACTTCGCCGAGCTCAGCCGCAATCGTCCGGCCGACGAAGAGGCCCAGACCGAGCTCCGGGTGCACTCACCGCGGGAGTATTTCCACAGCTACCTGCAGACGCTGGACGTCGCGCGCAGCGGGCTGCCGGAAATGTTCAGCCGCAAACTCGCGAGCGTGCTCGCGCACTACGGGGTGACCGATCTCGAACGCTCTCCCCAGCTCGAGCGGGCGGTTTTCCGGATCTTCCTGGCCCAGCAGCGTACGGCGCCCGACCTGTCGATCGTCACGCCGATCCTGCAGCGCTGGCATGTCGAACCGGCACCGGACGACGACCGGGCCACCGCCGTTCGCGACCTGCTCGATCGGGTGGTGCTGGCGACACAGCGCCGCTTCCCGGCGGTCGGAGATCTCGCGCGAAGCGTGCGCTTCCGGTGGTTCGACCAGCCCCTCGTCGACAGCGAACGAGCCGACACGCTCGCGATCGTTCCTGACGAGGTCGCCTACCTCGCCACCAACCCCGACGCTCCCGACCGCGCCGAGCGAATGGACGCGTTGGCCGCGATCCCGGAACGGATCGTCAGCTTCCTCAGCGATCGCCTACAGACCGGCGTGCCCGACAGCGAACCGTTGCTGGAGGTGCTGATCCGGCGCCACTACCGTGAATACGCCTTGCACGATCTACGCTCGCGCATCGTCGAAGGTCGCCCGGTCGCGGTGGCCGACTACGTGCTGGACGATCGGCCGACTCATCTGGTCTCGACCGTCGGGCGATTCGACGAACTCGATCCCGCAAGCAGCCTCACCAGCGCGGTCGCCACCCAGGTCGCCGAACGCCACGCGACCCAACAGAGCGTCGTCGACCTCTATCTGGCCTGGCCGGAGGCGCCGACCGATCCTGACGAAGCGCGCTCGATCCTGTTCTCCAAGGTTGGAGCGCTGCCCTACGCCCAGGACGTTCGCCGGGTCGCCATCGGCATCTGCGCTCCTGGCCGCGTGGTCACGTATTTCACGTTCCGACCGCACGCCGGCGGCTTGATCGAGGACGAACTGGTGCGAGGCCTGCACCCGATGGTCGGTCGCCGCCTCGACCTCTGGCGGCTGCGCGACTTCGACATCACTCGACTCGACGCCCCCGAGGACGTACTGCTCTACCACTGCGTCGCCAAGCAGAATCCGGCCGATCAGCGACTGGTGGCCATGACGCAGGTGCGCGAACTGGCCTACGTACGCGACGAGGACGACCACGTGATGTCGCTGCCCCAGGTCGAGCGGGCGATCGCCAACTGCGTCGAGGGCATTCGCCGCGCCCGTGCCGGGCTGGTCACGCGTGACGTCGCCATGGACATGAACCACGTCTGGGTGCACATCTGGCCGGTTGTCGAAGCCGAGCTGGACGAACTGACCGAGTTGCGCCTGCGCATCGCACCGATCACCACCGGCGCCGGTATCGAGGAGATCGTCGCCCAGGGCCGGGTTCCTATGCCGGGCGGCGCGCTGGCACCCGTCGCCGGCCGGTTCTATTACCAGCCGGGCGCCGGCGTGCAGTTCTCGGTCGGCCCGTGGCCGACCGAGCGGCTCAAGCCGATGGACGACTACGCCGCCAAGGTCCTGCGAGCCCGTCGCCGCGGCACGATCTACCCGTACGAGATCCACGCGATGGTGGCAGGCGACGGCGGCACGGTCATCGAGTACGACCTCGACGACACCGGTCGGCTGATTGCCGTCGACCGACGCCCCGGACTGAACAAGGCCGGGATCGTGGTCGGCGTGGTGATGACACCGACCGAGTCGCACCCGGACGGCATAACCCGCGTGCTACTCAGCGGCGATCCGACGCGAGCTCTCGGGGCGCTGTCCGAGGCAGAGTGCGCCCGCGTGATAGCGGGGCTCGATCTTGCCGAGACGATGGGCGTTCCCGTGGAGTGGTACGCGCTTTCGGCCGGTGCGCGCATCGCGATGAACTCCGGTACGGAGAATCTGGACTGGATTGCCCGAGCGCTCAAGCGAATCGTCGAGTTCACCCAGGCGGGTGGCGAGATCAACGTCGTGGTGGCCGGGATCAACGTCGGCGGTCAGCCCTACTGGAATGCCGAAGCGACAATGCTCATGCATACCAAGGGCATTCTCGTCATGACCCCGGAAAGCGCGATGGTCCTGACCGGCAAGCAGTCGCTCGACTTCTCCGGCGGAGTCTCGGCCGAGGACAACTTCGGCATAGGTGGCTACGACCGGGTGATGGGCCCGACCGGCCAGGCCCAGTACTGGGCGCCTGACCTGAAGAGTGCCCGTGACATCGTGCTCGCGCATTACGAGCACTCCTACATCACGCCGGGTGAGCGGACGCCGCGACGCGTGGCGACGACCGACCCGGCCGACCGCGACATCACCACCGCCGCGCACCAGATCGCCGACAGCGACTTCACCACCGTCGGCGACATCTTCTCGGCGACGGCGAACCCCGATCGCAAGAAGGCGTTCGACATCCGTACGGTCATGCGGGCGCTGGCTGATCAGGATCATGCGAGCATCGAGCGCTGGGCCGGCATGGCCGACGCCGACACCGCGGTCGTGTTCGACACGCGGCTGGGCGGCTACCCCATCTGCCTGGTCGGCATCGAATCGCGCACGGTGCCCCGACACGGTTACCCGCCGACCGACGGCCCGGACACATTCAGTGCCGGTACGTTGTTCCCGCGGTCCTCGAAGAAGGTCGCCCGGGCCATCAACGCCGCGAGCGGCAATCGCCCGGTGGTCGTGCTGGCGAACCTCTCCGGCTTTGACGGGTCGCCTGATTCGATGCGGAACTGGCAGCTCGAATACGGCGCGGAGATCGGCCGGGCGGTGGTGAACTTTGCCGGCCCGATCGTCTTCTGCGTGATCTCGCGTTACCACGGCGGGGCGTTCGTCGTCTTCTCCAAGGCGCTCAACCCGAATATGACCGTGCTCGCGGTCGAAGGTTCCTTCGCATCGGTCATCGGCGGCGCGCCCGCGGCAGCGGTGGTGTTCGCCGGCGAGGTCGATTCCCGGACCAATGACGACCCGCGCGTCCGCGAGCTGCAGACGGCACTCCGCTCGGCCGGTGCGGCCGAGCGGGCCGCGCTCGAAGCGCAGTTGCGTGACGTCCGGACGTCGGTGCGAGCGGAGAAGATCGGCGAGGTGGCGACGGAGTTCGATCGCATCCATGACATCCATCGCGCGGTCGAGGTCGGTTCGGTCGACGCCGTCATCGAGGCCGCCGAGCTGCGTCCGCGCATCATCGACGTCCTCGAAAGCAACGGCTAGGTTCGCCGATGTCCGGATCTAGGTCCGGGCCGTCAATCGGTCGAGGATGGTCGCCACCGGCTCCTCGATAGCGCCTCGGTACCCCGTGCCGGCCCACAGATTGACCAGCTCGGGATCTCCGGCCGCCGCGGCCGCTCGCCGCAGGCCGCTGGTCAGATAATGAACGGCCGGGTATCCGAACGGGGCCACGGCGTCGTAGGTCTGCACGAATCTATTGACCAGTGCACGGGCGGGCCGGCCGGTGAACGCCCGCGTGATCGCGGTTGCGGTGCGGGTCGGATCGGCGAGCGCGGCCTTATACGTTGCCGACGCGCCACTTTCCAGCGAGCGCAGCAGGACGGTACCGACCATCACGGCGGTGGCCCCGGCGCTCAGCGCGTCGGTGACGGCTTCGGGCTTCGACACTCCTCCCGCGGCGATGATCGGATTCGAGCACACCGCAGCGATCGATCGCACCAGCTCCGGCAACGGGATCTCCGGCACCGGCTCGCGCGGCGTCAGCGTGCCGAAGTGGCCACCGGCGGCGCTCGACTGCACGGCGAGTGCGTCGACACCGGCATCGGTTGCCGCGCGGGCCTCGGCGGGCGAGGTCACCGTCTGGATCGTGATGGTCCCGGCTCGACGGAAGGCCGCAATGGTCTGCGGCGACGGGATGCCGAACGTGAAGCTCACGACGGCCACCGGTTCGGTGAGCAACAGGTCGACCTTCTCCGCCCAGGCGTCGTCGTCCTCTCGCGGGTGTGCGCCGGCGAGTTCGAGGCCGTGCCGCTTCGCTTCGACCGTGATGGCTCGCGCATAGCGCTGAAGTTCGGCGGGGTCGATCGGTAACGGATTCGGCGCGAACAGGTTCACCGCACAGCTCGACGTCCGGCCCCGGATGATTGCGAGCCGCTCGGCCAACTCGTCCGGAAGGAGGTAGCCGCCGGGCAGAAAGGCGAGGTGGCCGGCGCCGATGGCGGCGCTGATCAGTTCAGGCGTCGACGGGCCGCCGGCCATCGGCGCGGCCAGGACGGGATCGTCGAAACCGAGGCCGCTCAAGAGTTCGGACATCTGCGCCGCTCACCTCTCGGCAATGACGCGCTCGACCAGGCGGAGGAATGGCTCCACGGCCGGGTGAACGCGGTCGGTCGGCCAGCCCAGCTGCACGGCGACCAGCGGCGCGTCGAGGACCGGCACGAAGGTGATGCCCGGGTGGGCGTGCTGGCTGGCGGTCGACTGCGCCGTCACGCCGATGGCCAGGCCCCCGGCGACCTCGGTGAGCCATTCGTCGATGTTGTCGACGTGGACGCTGGCCGCCGGCCGGGCGTCGGTCGGCCAGAGCTCCAGCGTCGTCGTGCCGTTCGCGGTGAGCAGCACCGTCTCCGAGGCCAAGTCGCCGAGCCGGAGGGAGGTCCGCGTAGCCAACGGATGGTTCACCGCGAGCGCAGCCATGCGCGGCTCGTCGAAGAGCGTGACGTTGGACAAGTCCGGGTGTTCGGAGTCACCCCGCAAGATCACCACATCGACTGCGCCCCGACGCAGGCCCTCGATGGTGTCGTCGATCCGATGCACCTCGAGCGGCACGGTCTGCTCCTGGCGCCACCGGCGTAGCACGTCGGTCGTGTACCGGCCCAAGGCCGACCACGCGTAGCCCAGCCGCAGCGATTGGGTGCGGCCGCGCGCGGCGGCGATGAGATCCTCGACCGCGGCCAGCGCCGCCACCGCCGCGGGATAGCACCGCCGGCCCGCATCAGTGAGCGTTACGGCGCGAGTGGTGCGCTCGACCAGTCGCGCACCAACTATCTGCTCGAGCGCTCGGATCGAGCGCGAGACGGCCGGTTGACTCACGCCGAGCCGGATCGCGGCATCGGTGAAGCTGCGCTCGTCGGCGACCGCGAGCAACGTTCGCACGTGACGCAGTTCGGGTCCGGTCATCGGCGCGCGCGCGCCGCCATTCATAACTCAAGAGAATAACTCCAGTCGGAAAAGGCATTTCCGCCACAGCGGCGGGCGACCTAACCTCACCGCCGTGGACAGCGACGCCGGCGACCGGCGGACCGGGGCGACGCTCGCGGTGGCCAGCGTCGCTTCGGTCCAGTTCGGCGCGGCCCTGGCGGCAACGTTGTTCTCGATAGCGGGACCAGTGGGCACCGTGTCGCTGCGATTGATCGGCGCGAGCGCCGTGCTCGTCGCACTCACCCGACCTTGGCGACGCCGCTGGACAGGCGCGGAGTTCGGCGCGGCACTGTTGTTCGGTGCGGTCTTCACCGCAATGAACACTGCGCTCTACCTCGCGATCGATCGCTTGCCGCTGGCCACTGTGATCACATTGGAGTTCCTCGGCCCGCTCGGCGTCGCCGTATTCACCGCGTCGGGCTTCTCGGTGCGCTTGTGGGCAGTGCCCGCCGTGGTCGGCGTCGTCCTGCTGGGCGGCTCACCATCCGGTGGCGACCTGCTCGGGGTCGTCTTCGCGCTTACGGCCGCAGCCTGTTGGGCGGGCTACATCCTGCTGAGCGGTCGCATCGGCCGCACGGGAACGGGGTTGGCCGGACTCGCCGTCGCCGGGACCGTTTCAGCCCTCGCCATGCTGCCCGCCGGCGCGCTGACAGCCGGCGAGGCCATGATCCGACCGGGTCCGCTCGCGACCGGTCTCGCTGTCGGCGTGCTCTCCAGCGCGATTCCGTACAGCCTCGACCTGTTGGCTCTGCGCCGGTTGCCCACCTCGATGTTCGGCGTGCTGACCTCACTCAATCCGGCGGTGGCCGCGCTCGCGGGACTGCTTGTGCTCGATCAGCGTCTGGCCGCCCGGGATCTGCTGGGCATTGCCTTGGTGATGACGGCCAGCGTCGGGGTCACGCTCTCCCCGGGTCGGAGCTGGTCTCGGCGTTCCCGGGTGGCAGCGCGGCGCTCAGTCGTCGTCGTTCGTGGTCCGGGCCTCGGAGGTGACGGCGTCGATGTCCAGACCGGTGCCTATACCGAGCATCCAC
>JAFAWL010000044.1 GCA_019241805.1 Actinomycetota bacterium | reverse complement strand
CGGGGATCCAGCACATGCCCTCACGAGGCGGCGCATCGGCTTGGTCGAGCCCTTGCGCGGGACTCGGACCGACGCTCACTGTGAACGCCGCCGCGCAGAAGCCTCCGCCGCTTCCGCGGCCGCCTTCAATGCCTTGATGTCGATCGGAGCAAGGTCCACCTGGACCTTCACGATTCGCCCCGGAAACCGGCCGGTCGCGGCGTAGTCGTCGGTGACGGGCACGCCGGTGTCGTGGCCGATGTCGAAGCTCTCTCCGTTCGTGCCGGCCGAAGAAAGGATGGTCCTTTCGATGCGTCCCTCCGCCACCTGCAGCCCGTTGACGCTGATCTTCATCGTTCCGCCCTTTCCGAGACCAAACGGCGTGTCCATCGTGAAGTCGAATCGAAGCTCTGCCGGTCCCGGGCCGAGCGGCTCGGCCGACGCGACCTTCCATTGGTGACCAGGCTGAGTCGACAGCGCCTCGTAGGCGACGGGTCGGCCGTCCTTGAGGTAGAAGCTCCAGCCACCGAACCAGCTCCCGCGCGCGAGCAGCACGCCGGTCGTGTTGGCGGCCGGCACCTCGACATCGGCAGTGATGCTGAAGGAACGGGCTGTGAAGCTCGGCGCAACGCCGTCGGCAACGCTCAGCCCAGCACCCCAATAGCTGAACGACAACTGCTCTGGGGCATGCGCCTCGATGCCTTGCATGGCTCGGGCAAAGCCCAGCGCGTCTTGCACGGGCAGCACCTGGTTCCGCTTCGCTTCAGCGAGCCACAGTGCCTTCATCTTTTCGACTTTGTCGGGGTAGCGCGCCGCCAGGTTCTGCGACTGACTGTAGTCATGCTTGAGGTCGTAGAGTTCCCACTGGTAGTTCGAGAACGTCGCGCCCTCGGGCGCCATCTGTTCCCACGGCAAACGTCTCACCTTGGTATTGGCGAGCCATCCGTCGTGGTAGATGCCGAGGTTTCCGGTCATCTCGAAATATTGAGTCGAATGTCGCTCGGGCGCCTCGGGGTGATCGAATGTGTAGGCGAGGCTCACGCCGTCGAGCCGCTGCTGAGCGACGCCGTTGACGCGGGTCGGCACCGGAAGACCGATGCTCTCGAGAACTGTCGGATAGATGTCCGTCACGTGGGTGAACTGGCTGCGGATCTGGCCTGCGGAGGGGATTCGATCGGGCCAGCAGACGACCATGCCGGTGCGCGTACCGCCCAAGTGGGAGGCGACCTGCTTCATCCACTGGAACGGGGTGTCGAGAGCCCAGGCCCATCCCGCCGGGTAGAGCTCGGACGTCCGCTCGCTTCCCATCAGCTGCAATTGGGTCTGCACCCATTCCGGACGTTCACGTACGCGGTTGGCGAGCAGCCCGAGGTCGTTCAAGGTGCCGCTGGGTGTGCCTTCGCCACTCGCGCCGTTGTCCCCGGCGATGAAGATCACGAGGGTGTTGTTGCGCTGGCCCATCCGGTCGAGCTCGGTGAGGATGCGGCCGATCTGCTCGTCCTGGTAGGCGACCATGCCGGCGAACACCTCCATGTAGCGAGCGTCGATGCGCTTCTGGACATCGCTCAGTGAATCCCACGCCGGCAACTCGGCAGGGCGCGGCGTGAGCGTGGCGTCCCCCGGGATGATCCCGGCGGATTTCTGTCGCGCAAAGATCTCTTCGCGAAGGCGGTCCCACCCCGCATCGAAGCGGCCTTCGAAGCGATCGATCCACTCGGCAGGGGCCTGGTGCGGCGCGTGGCCCGTGCCCGGGGCGTAGTAGACGAAGAAGGGCTTGCCCGGCGCGGCGGCCTTTTGCCGGTGGATCCAATCGATCGCGTCGTCGGCGAGTTCGTGATCGAGCGTGGTCTTGCCGTTGTATTTGTCTTCAGGCACCCGGACGGTGTTGCGATACAGGACCGGGTGCCACTGGTCGGTCTCCCCGCCGAGAAAGCCGTAGAAATATTCGAACCCCAGACCGATGGGCCATTCGTCGTAGGGTCCTGCGACCGACGCGTTCCACGCTGGCACGTTGTGGTGCTTGCCGAACTGGGCGGTGTTGTAGCCGTTGTCCTTGAGCACCTCGGCAAGGCTTGCCGCGCTGCGCGGAAAGCCGGTCCGATAGCCTGGGTAGCCGGTCGCGACCTCCATCACCGCGCCATTGCCCACGGCTTGATGGTTGCGGCCGGTGAGCATGGCGGCCCGCGTGGGCGCGCACATCGCGGTCGTGTGGAACTCGTTGTATCGAAGCCCTTGGCCGGCGAGGCGATCGAGCGCGGGGGTCGGTATCGGTCCGCCGAACGTGGAGGTGACGCCGAAGCCGATGTCGTCGGTCAGAACGATCAGCACGTTGGGAGCATTCCCGGGCGCCGCTGGTTCGGAAGGCCAAGCTGGCGTCGAGGTCTGCGGCGTCAGGCCGATGCGCCCCTGAAACGGCGACTGCTGGATGGGCAAGTTCTGACGACCTTCGGGGCGATCGGCCGCTGCCGCGCCGATCTGCCACACGGCGACGCTGATCGCCAGGAGTGGAAAGGGCAGAACGTGTCGGCGGTTCCCGTGCGTCATCGTCGTCTTCGTGGTTGCCAATGTGGTCTCGCGTGAGATGAGATGCCAAATGCACGGCCCCATGCTCGTGCTGCGACGACCGTCGCTCGCCGCGTCACCGCAATTCGTTGACCCTGACCATTCTCTACTCTCCGCCGATGACCGAGAAAGCACGGCCCATGCGGCTGCGACGGGTGGTATTCCTCGGTATGCCGCGCCACGGCGCACCGCTCGAACGTGGCGGGCACCGACCGGACCAAGTCCTGGATCTGAGCCCGTACTCGGCCTCGTCAGGCCGGGCGTGTGGCGCGCCTCGGTCAGGGAGCGCCTGCGTGGGCGCATCAATTGCCGACGCGAGAGCGGACGGCATCGTGAGTCCTCAAGTCTGATCAGACATCTCGCCCAGCGATGCCGCGTGGAGTCTCCTCTCGAGCTCGACCGTGATTCACCTTCTCGACGCGCTCCCCGCGATGACCGACCGTGGCTTGGCCAATGTCGTGATCGACACCCCGAGCGGTTCCACGGCCAAGTTCAAGTTCGATGACCGACACGGCTGCTATCGCCTCAGCCGGCTCCTGCCCACTGGAATGGCGTTTCCGTACAACTTCGGCTCCGTTGC
>JAFAWL010000384.1 GCA_019241805.1 Actinomycetota bacterium | reverse complement strand
CGGCGTGACGCGGTTGGCTCCGCCCGGCGAGGGCAGCACGATGCTGGGCGCCGACGGCCTCTATCGCTAGCTGCACTGATCGGTAACTCCGCGTGAGCGCAATGCCGCCGTTTCAATCCCAACCGATCCAACTGGAAGATCAAGTTTTCCCTTGCAATGTAACGGGAAGCTCATTGGCGATCATGGGCGCATGGGCAGTCTGCGTCAGTCTCCGCCGAGCTGCACGATTCGCTCGGCCTGGCGCAGTACCGGGGCGTCGACCATCCGTCCGTCGACCGTGGCGACACCACCTTCGCGGACCGCCGCAAGCACCCGCCGGGCCCAGTCGAGTTGCTCGGCCTTAGGGCGGAACGCCGCTCGGATCGGTTCGACGTGGCTCGGGTGGATGCAGGCCTTGTGGGTGAAGCCCGACGCGGTCGCGTCGGCCGACTCGACCGAGAGCCCGGCCAGATCGGGAATGTTCAGATAGACCGAGTCGACGGCCGCCTTGCCATGAGCGCCGGCTGCGAGCAATACCGAGCTTCGGGCGTGCCGACAGACCTCCCGGTAGGCCCCGTCGTTGTTGCGGCTGGACTGGCCGCCGATCGAAGCGATGAGATCCTCGGCTCCCCACATGAGCCCGGCCGTGGCCGGATGTGCGGCGATCTGTTCGACCCGCAGCACACCGATCGCGGTCTCGATCAGCGCGATGACCGCGAAATCCCCGAGCGCGTCTAGCTGGTCGGCCGCCTCGGCCTTAGCCAGCATGATCGCTCGATACGGCGAGGACCGGACCATGGCCAGGTCCGGATCGTGAAACGGCGTGCCGACGGGATTCACTCGCACGATCACCCGGGCCGGATCGAGCTCAGCCCTGCGTACGGCCTCACGCGCGCCCGGCTTGTTCGCCGGGGCCACGGCATCTTCCAGGTCGAGAATCACCAGGTCGGCCACGGCCGCCGCCTTCGCGTAGCGGTCGGATCGGTCAGCCGGGCAGAACAACCAGGCCGGCGCCGGCAGCGTCATGACGCCGCCGCGGGCGCGCTACGCATTAACGTCGCCCGCGTAACCACGGCCACCACGTCGCCGTGCTGATTGCGCGCGGTGTGCCGGAAGGTAACGATGCCCTGACCCGGGCGGCTTTTCGACAATCGTTTGTCCAACACCTCGGTCTCGCCGTAGACCGTGTCGCCCGCGCGCACCGGCGCGGGAAACGTGACGTCGCTGAATCCGAGATTCGCGACGATCGTGCCCTGGGTGAGGTGCCCGACCGACAACCCGACGAGCACCGACATGGTGAGCAGGCTGTTGACCAGGCGTTCACCGAACTCGGTCGCCGCACTGGCGGCGGCGTCGAGGTGCAGCGACTGCGGGTTCATGGTGAGCGTGCTGAACAGCGTGTTGTCGGCTTCGCTGATCGTGCGGCCGGGCGCGTGGCGATACAGCACGCCGGTCTGCAATTCCTCGAACCACAGGCCGCGTTGCACGATGACGGGTTGCTCCACGCTCGGCACCGTCCCTTCGATACGGGTCATCGTCAACCTATCCGGCCGCGGACACGGTGATCCGTAGAGTTCGCCGGAGGGTTCGAGGATCGGTCAGGGCCAGAAGGAGGCGGGGATGCTTACCGGCGATCGGGTACTGCTACGAGCGCGACGGCCCGAGGACGTGCCGGTGCTCCACGCGGAACTCTATGACGACGTCGTGCTGCGATCACGTACGGACGATCGACCGTGGCGTCCGCGGCCGGTCGATGACCGCTCACCGTTCGCGCTACCGGCTGTCGACGACGGTGTGGACGCCTTCTCGGTCGTCGAACTCGCCACCGACGAGTTGGCGGGAGCCTGCGTCATGTGGGGCCTTGATCAACACAACCGCAGCGCCCATTTCGGGGTCTCGTTGCGGCCAGCCTTCCGCGGACGTGGGCTGGGCACCGACGTGATGGGGGTGCTCTGCCAGTTCGCGTTTTGCACCCGGGGGCTGCATCGTGTGCAGGTCGAGACGCTGGCTGACAATTCGGCCATGCTGCGCTCGGCCGTTCACGTCGGATTCGTGGAGGAGGGGCGGATGCGTCAGGCTGCCTGGGTGCAGGGTGAATTCGTCGATCTGGTCGTCTTGGGTCAACTCGCCGCCGAGTGGTCCCAGCGTTCGGGTGGCGCGGCGCAAGCGTGATCCCCGTCCGGGCTGTCGACGGTCGAACGCCCGCGGCTGCACTAATGCCTGGTCTCGTACGTGGTCAGTAGTACGTCGTCGGGGAACCTCCGCGTCTCGACCACCGTGAGGTTCACCCAGTTGTCCAGGGTGGTGAAGAACGGCGTGCCACCGCCCAGCAGGACCGGGTGGGTGACGATCGCGTACTCGTCGATCAGGCCGGCGCGCATGGCTGTGGCGGCGAGGGTGGCTCCGGCGACGTCCATCGCAGCGCCATCCTCACTCTTGAGCCGGGTCATCTCGGTGACGGCGTCCCCGGTGACCGGGCGGGCGTTCCAGTCGAGCACGCCAGCCGTCGATGAGAACACCACCTTCGGCACGTGCCGCCAGCGGCGGGCGAACTCGATCTGGGCCGACGTTGCGCCGGGCAGTTGGTCGGCGGTCGGCCAGTGCGAGCTCATCGTCTCCCACAGTTTGCGTCCGTACAGGGCCAGGCCGGTCGCGCCCACCCGGTCGGACCACCACTGGAACAGCTCGTCGCTCGGCGTGCTCCAGCCGAGGTCGTTGTCGGGCGCGGCGATGTAACCGTCCACGCTGACGTTCATGCCAAAGGTCAGTTTCCGCATCGGATCAGCCTCCCGCGGTCGGGTTCGATCGTGAACCGGCCGCTTCCCAGTATCGAACAAACGTTCTATCTTGATCGTCATGCGAGACGTTATCTGCCGCGCTTGCGGGCAACTGACCAGCGTGCCGGACTCAACCAGGGAGCGGGACTACTTCTGCACCGCGTGCGCCGATCCGGTGTGCGAGGTACCGGCCTGCTCCACTCCGCGAATGCGACTCGGCTCGCGGTGTTTCCGGCATCGGCTGACCTGAATCATCCGGCCCAATTCGCGCAGACCACGGTGGTGCACCCGATGAGGCCGGCGGCGTAGCGGGCGACCACGGCGTCGACGGTGGTCGGAGCGGCCAGCGCAACGACCGTTCCGCGCCCGAAGCCCTGATCGAGCAGGTCACGGGCCGCCGAACGTACGGCCTGCGCGAAGCGGTCCGCCGTCATCAGCCGGGTCTCGTCGCGGATCACCTGGTGAGCGGGATCGGCGTC
>JAFAWL010000334.1 GCA_019241805.1 Actinomycetota bacterium | reverse complement strand
CGGGCCGACGTCGCCATGTACCAGGCCAAGGTCAGTCGCAGCGGGCCGATGCTCTATGACGCCGCGCAGGACGAGTTCTCCCGTCCCCGGCTGCGGCTGGCCGAGGACCTGCGCAAGGGAATCGCCGACGGCCAACTGCGGCTGGTCTATCAACCGCAGGTCGATACGGCCAGCCAAGAGGTTCAGGGGCTGGAGGCGCTGGTCCGCTGGGAGCACCCGACCCAGGGCGAATTGCAGCCGTTCAAATTCCTGCCGGCAGCCCGCCGCGCCGGACTGATGTCCTCGCTCTCGGAGGAGATCGCGCGCATCGCGATCTCGGATCTGTCCGACTGGCACAAGGCCGGCCTTCCCGTTCGAGTAGCGATCAACTGCGCGCCGCCGGAACTGCTGTCCGGCGTCTTCGTCACCCGGCTCTACGCGCTGCTGGCCGAGCGGCCCGAGGTGTTGGAGCACCTCGTCGTCGAGCTCACCGAGGATTCGTTCCTGAGCGAGCCGGAGCGGGCGCGCGAGATCATCGAGGACATGCGGGGGCGCAAACTGCAGATCGCGATCGACGACTACGGCACCGGGTATTCGTCGCTGTCGTATCTGCGAGACCTCCCCGTGCAGGAACTGAAGATCGATCGATCGTTCGTCTCTGCCATCCGGAGCGACCGCCGGACGCGGATGATCGTCGCCTCGACCGTTCAGATGGCGGCCGCGCTAGAGCTGCGGACCGTGGCCGAGGGAGTCGAGGATGCGGCGACCGCGGCCGATCTGGTCTCCCTCGGCGTCGACGTTCTGCAGGGCTACCACCTGGCGCGACCGATGCCGGCCGGCGACGTCGAGACCTGGCTGCGCTCCTGGGCCGCCACTCCGCGGCTGCCGCTCTCGCGAGGGCGGACCGACGAGCTGGCCCGCTGGCGCGAGGCTAGGCCGTCAGGGCCGAGGGCAGCGGCTCGTCACCGACCGGCTCGACTGGACGCCGGTCCCTAAGCAGGAAGCCCCCCGGACCGGGCAGCCGAATGCCCTCCAAACCCCGACCGTCGGCGATCAGTCGCGCCGCTTCGGGGTTGAGCCGCCGCTGGGCCACCGCCATCTCGGCGAGGTGCCCGTAGAGCGGCGTGCTGCTCTCGGAGCCGAGGTAGTAGCCGGGCGCCGTTCCCGGCAGCCGCTGGGTGTGGATACCTGATGCGGAGAGCAACCGTCTCGCGCGCTCATCCATGATCATCACGATCGAGCGCACCACGTTGGCCCGGGCGCTCGCCCAGATCCCGTGGTACAGCGCGGCCGCGGCCAGCCCGCGAGCGGCGCCGGCACCCCGCCGTACCGCTATGGTGGCCACGTCCCACGTGTGCCCGAGATCGAGACCGGCGGCCCGGGCCGATCGCGGGCCGTCCTGGTTCCACGGCGGCCGGCCGACATCGTCGATCGACTTCAGGCCCACGTCGTTCGGAGTGATCAGGCGGACCGCGCCCACCGCGCGGCCGGTGTCGTCCAGCACGGCGATGAACACCGACGAGCTGTCGTAAGGGCCGTATTCGCTCAGCAGCTGCTCGTGGGTGTTGCCGTAGGTGTCGAGAAAAACCTCGGCCTCGCACTCCCGCGCGGCCGCCAGTTCGGTCCCCTCGGGGTCGACGACGAGGCAAGCGAGCGCAGGGGCGCCCATCGCACCTCCGCCTCTTCGTCTCGGACCGAACGGCGACGCACACACCCCGTGATGCGCGACCGTACGAAGATCATATGGTGCTCGTGGTGCTTCTGTGAATGGCGGTGTTACGGCCCCTCAGCGGGCCGCTGCCCAGGCCGCGGCGCCGGTGAACTGCGCCACCGCTGAGCCGATCGAGATCACGCTCGAGGTTCCCGCGCGATGTAGGCGTGGCCCGCGTCGTTCGGGTGCGCCGGGACGGGGGAGCGGAAGCCCTTGTCGAAGCGCTCGCGGATGTAGGTAATGGTCGACCCGTCAGCCGATCGGATGACGCAGCCGGACTTCCCGGCTTGCCAGAGCTTTGCCGAGGGCCGCCCTGTCTCGACGTGAGCCACTCAGTCCGGACGGCCGACAGCCGACAGCGCCGATCGCCCGGCGCCGGGGCCATTCCCGACGAGCCCGGCCTTGGTCGAGCGCATCGAATGGCTACTGGGCGCCGTCCGGCCGTCCGGATGCCGTCGCCGCAGCCAGATCGTGGCGTCGGGGCCGGGCATCGGCACGGCGACGTGCCAACCCTGGACACCGTCGCATCGAAAGGCGCGCAACCGCTGCCATTCCTCCGGCGTTTCGACTCCCTCGGCGATCGCCGGCAGGCCGAGCGCATGCGCAAGGTCGACCAGCGCCTGCACGATGCCCTCGGCGGCCGAACCCGAGCCCATAGACGAGATGAACGCCCGATCGATCTTGATCTCGTCGACCGGCAGCTCATGTAGTCGCATCAAGGATGAATAACCGGTGCCGAAGTCATCGAGGCTGACCGTCACGCCCAGCTCGCGCAACTCCGACAGCGCCTGGCTGGTCTCGCTGAGGTGATGGTCCACCATCCGCTCAGTAATCTCCAGCTGCAGCATGCTGGCTGGTATCTCGTGGCGTCGCAGACCGGCGGTGACGATGCCCGACAGTCGGCGGCCGAGCAGGTCGGCGGGGGAGATGTTCACCGCGATCGGCACGTGCATGCCTTCAGCGCGCCAGGTGCTTATCTGCTCCAGGGCGAGGTTCACGACCCGTTCGGTGAGCAGGTGCATGATTCCGGAACGCTCAGCCAGCGGGATGAACGAGTCAGGCGGAATGTAGCCGCGCTGCGGGTGGTTCCAGCGCACCAGCGCCTCGACGCCCAGTACCGACGCGTCGACGGTGGTGAGTTTGGGCTGGTAGTGCAGCTCGATCGCATCGTCCTCCAAGGCCTGCCGGAGCTCGCCGATCAGGCTCAGTCGGTCGGCGGAGTTGCCGTCCCGCTCGCGCCGATAGCTCTCGATCCCGGTGTGGGCTTCCTTGGCCTGATACATGGCGACATCGGCGTGGCGGAGCAGGGTGTCGCCGTCGACGCCGTGCAGCGGACAGACTGCGATACCGATCGACGGCTCGATCTCCAGTAGCACGCCCTCGAGCTCGAACGGATCACCGAAGGACGCCGAAACCCGCTCGGCGACGGCTCGCACGTCCTGCTCGTCGGCGGCCGCGACGACGACGGCGAACTCGTCACCGCCGAGCCGGCAGACCTGATCGCCCGGACGGATGCAGCCGCGCAGCCGTTCGGCGAAGTGCACCAGCACCATGTCGCCGACCTGGTGGCCCAGGGTGTCGTTCACCAACTTGAAGTCGTCGAGGTCGATCAGCAGCAGACCGAAGCTGCGACCGTCGTGGTGGAAGGCTTCGAGCGCCTCGCCGAGCGTGAACTGCAACATGTCACGGTTGGCGAGCCCGGTCAGCGCGTCATGGGCGGCCGCGTGTTCGCGTTCGAGCGACATCTGGGCGGTGTGGTAGAGCAACAGCAGCGGAATGAGCAGGAGCGGGGTCAGGGCCCAGGCGTGCAAGCTGACGATCACGATCAGCGGTGAGAGAGCGAGCACAGCGAAGGTCATCGACGTGTAGTGCCAGTAGTCGTCGGTGATGACCCGCATGAACGAGCTGGTGTACGACACGGCGGCCGCGACGAGGGCGAGGTTGACGATGAAGTAGGCCATCCAAACGCCGAACGCCCAGCCCAGGTCCGACACTCCGAAGTGGCGCAAGGGATGGGCTAACGAGCTCGGATGACCGGCCATGCGCATTACGAGATAGCCCGCCGCAACCGACAGTGCGTACTGCGCCGGGTTGAACGCGACCTTCCACCAGCTCTTGCCGACGTTTAGGTCGGCCGCGATCGAGGCCACCGCGATCATGAGGACGGCCGGCCAGATGCCCCAGAGGAACAGCACCGCACAGGTGAACGCGGTCGACATGACCACGCCCTGCGGGTCATGGCCCCGTCCCTGGACCAGCGGTAGCAGTTCGAGGGCGACCAGCAGGACGGCGTCCATGATCAGCGCGGCGGTGAGGTCGAGCCCGGCCGAGGTCATTACGTGATATCCGGCCAGGACTATCAGTCCCAAGCCGCAGCTAACGGTGAGATACCAGGTGAGGCTCGACAGGCTGACCGTCCGCAGGCTGAATTCGCCCGGCTTGGGCCGGGCCGGGGTCGCCGGTCTGCTCACGCGGATCCCATCGGCAACCGACGTCCGATATTTAGCGCTTCGGCCGGTGGCGCGGCGTATCCGGGCGCGCGCGCCCAGGACCGCCGGCGACACGACCGCCGAGCGGCCTCAGGCCGGCTGACCCCGGCGTTTCGGGGCCCTCTGCTTCCAACTTCAGATCGGCGCGAGCGCGCTCTCGTCGGCGAGCAGTCGCGCGATCAGACGAAGCTGCTCGGGGTCGAGTCCGCGGGCTTCCAGCGCCGTGTCGGAGGCGTTCGGCGGGACGGCTCCTGTCCGCAGGCGCGGCAGCCGCGTCGGGCAGTTCGCGTTTTTGGGCATTCGGATCAGCGCCTGTGTCGTGGTCATCGCGCCTCGCCGGCCGCCCCTCGTCGAGTTCGACCTGACAAGGTAGAGACGGCCCGGAGGCCGGTGATACGCGGCGTGATCGGTACTAGACGGCGAGTGTGTCAGCGCACTCGAGGGAGGCGATCAGCGACCGCGCGACCAAGGCTAGGTCGGATCCGCCCGAGCGATACAGAGGTCCCGCGGGCTCAGTCAGTAGCTGTCGCACCTGGGCCAGCCCGTGGGCCGACACGATTCGGTCGGCCAACAGGCGGTCGCGGAGTTCGATGAGCTCGTCGGCCGCGGCGCTGACGGCGGCCCGGTTGAACGGCCCAGCACCCCGAGCACTCGATCGGTTGCATCGGGACTGGGCGACGGTTCGCTCGATTCCCACCGCGAGCTCCCGACGCGCACCAGACCGGCACAGTCGCTGAGCCCGGAGCGCCCGACCCAGGTCGGTGTCGGGTGAGGCTCCTGATGCCAGCTCGTGGTCGATCCGATCCGCATGCACGCGGGCCCAAATCCGATCGCGCAGCCTTGGACGGATCTCCACGACCGATCCGCGGCGCGCCTCGAACAGCAACATCACTCCTCCGATCCGATCTTAAGCACGCTCGGGGCGGCCTCGCTGGCGGGCCGGCGGCGGGGGCGGGATGGCGGCGGGGCGGGATGGCCTCGGCGCCGGGGAGGACCCATCGAGCATCGACGGATGGCGCGCGGCGACAGCATCAGGTCCGTACCCTGAGGGACGACTCGTCTACAACCGAGAGGCCGTCCGTGTTCGACACGTTGTCCGATCGCTTGAACAAGGTTTTCACCGGCTTGCGCGGTAAGGGCCGGCTGTCCGAGGCCGATATCGACGCGACAGCTCGCGAGATCCGCATCGCGCTGCTCGAAGCCGACGTCGCGCTGCCGGTCGTCCGCGGCTTCATCAACGCGATCAAGGAACGCGCCCGGGGCGAGGAGGTGTCGCGCGCGCTCAATCCCGCGCAGCAAGTCATCAAGATCGTCAACGAGGAGCTGATCCGGGTACTCGGCGGCGAGACCCGCCGGCTGCGCTTTGCCAAGAACCCGCCGACCGTCATCATGCTCGCCGGGCTGCAGGGCGCCGGCAAGACGACATTGGCCGGCAAGCTGGCCCACTGGCTGGCCGAACAAGGCCACACTCCGGTGTTGGTCGCCTGCGACCTGCAACGCCCCAACGCCGTCAACCAGCTGCAGGTCGTCGGCGAGCGCGCCGGCGTTGCGGTCTATGCCCCGGAACCGGGTAACGGTGTCGGCGATCCGGTGAAGGTGGCCCGGGAGTCGATTTCGTTCGCGCAGCGCGCCCAGCACGACATGGTCATCGTCGACACGGCCGGTCGGCTGGGTATCGATGCGGAGATGATGGCGCAGGCCGCCGCGATCCGGGATGCCGTCGATCCGCAGGAGATCTTGTTCGTGGTCGATGCCATGGTCGGTCAGGACGCGGTGAACACCGCTGAGGCATTCCGCGACGGAGTCGGCTTCAGCGGCGTGGTGCTGACCAAGCTCGATGGTGATGCTCGTGGCGGCGCGGCACTGTCGGTCCGCGAGGTCACCGGTCAGCCGATCATGTTCGCCTCCAACGGCGAGAAGCTCGCGGATTTCGACGTCTTCCACCCCGATCGGATGGCCTCACGCATCCTCGGGATGGGTGACATGCTCACGCTGATCGAGCAGGCGCAGAAGCACTTCGACGAGGCCGAAGCGGAGAAGACCGCGGCCAAGTTGATGTCGGGCAAAGACTTCACGCTGGAGGACTTTCTCGAGCAGCTACAAACCATTCGCAAGATGGGCCCGATCGGAAACCTGCTCGGGATGATGCCGGGCATGGGTCAGATGAAAGATGCGCTCGCGCAGGTCGACGACCGCGACCTCGACCGCACGGCCGCGATCATTCGCTCGATGACGCCCGCCGAACGCGCGAATCCCAAGTTGATCAACGGGTCGCGGCGGCTGCGCATCGCCAAGGGGTCGGGCATGCAGGTCAGCGACGTCAATCAGCTCGTCGACCGGTTCGTCGAGGCGCGCAAGATGATGTCGCAGCTCGGAGGTAGCCTGCCCGGAATGCGGCGGCGCAGCGCCACGAAATCGAGTAAGGGCCGCAAAGGTAAGAAAGGCGGTCGGGGACCGACTCCACCGCGCCTGCCGGCCGGGTTCCCCGGCGCTTTCGGGCCCGGCGGCGGCGTGCCGCCCTCGCTGCCGCCGGGCATGACGATGCCGGACCTGTCGAAGCTGAATCTCCCCAAGAACTAGGACCGCGCTCCGGGCGATGACCGCCTTGGCCCGGCGCGATCAGGGCTGAGGTCTCAGCCGTGTGGCGGTCCTCATGCGTTCGCCCCTGCGCCGGTTGCCGCACGCAGCGCGGACTCGACGTTGGGTGGGACGACTTCGTGCCTGGCGAAGCTGCGCGTGAAGCGGCCGGTGCCCGCGGTCAGTGAGCGCAGCTGCACCGCGTACCGGGTCAGTTCCGCCTCCGGCACCTCCGCCCGCACAATGGTGCGTTCCATCCCCGCCGGCGCGCTTGGGTCACCTTCGGTTCCGGTCACTCGGCCGCGCCGGCCGGACAGATCCGAGAGCACCGAGCCGACGTGTGCGTCGGGGACGGTCACAGCGATCGAGGCGATCGCCTCGAGCAGTACGGTCGCACCGTTGCTGGCCGCGTCCTTGATCGCCAGACCGCCGGCGGTCTGGAACGAGGCGTCGGACGAGTCGACCGAGTGGGCTTTTCCGTCGACGAGGGTCACGCGGACGTCGACGACCGGCACACGGTCGTTGCCCAGACCGTGGTCGAGCTGCGCTCGCACGCCCTTCTCGACCGAGCTGATGAACTGGCTGGGCACGGCGCCGCCGACGACCTTGTCGACGAACTGAACGCCCGATCCCCGCGGCAACGGCGTCACGATGATGTCGCAGACGGCGTACTGGCCGTGGCCGCCGGACTGTTTGACCAATCGGCCGTGGCCCTTGCTCTCGTCGGCGAACGTTTCGCGCAAGGTCAGGCGTAGCGGCACGGTTTCGACGTGTGCGCCGGTAGCGCGCAGCCGGTCGAGTACGACGTCGGCGTGGGCTTCACCGAGACACCAGAGCACCAATTGACCGGTGTCGGGGTGCCGCTCGATGCGCACGGTCGGATCACCGGCGGTGAGCCGGGCCAAGGCTTTGGCGAGGGCATCCTCATCAGCCCGGGTGGCTGCCTCGACCGCGACCGGCAGCAGCGGTTCGGGCATAGGCCATGCCTCGATCAGCAGTGGCGAGGCCTTGGCTGAGATCGTGTCACCGGTTTCGGCGGCGCCCATCCGACCGATCGCGCAGATATCGCCGGCGATCGCCTGCTCGATCGGGCGCAGGTTCGAGCCGAGGGGCGAGAAGATCTGGCCGATTCGTTCGTCGACGTCGTGGTCTGGGTGTCCTCGATCCTGTCCGCCGTGTCCGGCGATGTGCACGGCGACTTCCGGGTGCAGCGTGCCCGAGAACAGGCGGATCACCGATAGTCGTCCGAGGTACGGGTCGACAGTGGTCCGGACCACCTCGCCGACCAGTGGGCCGTCCGGGTCGCACCGGACGGGCGTCGCGGCGCTGCCGTCGAGGTGTTGCACCGGCGGCGGATCGAGTTCGGCCGGCGAGGGAAAGGCCCCTGACAAAACTTCCAGTAATTCAGCCAGGCCCAGTCCGGTCGCGGCGCACACGGGGAGCACCGGATAGAACGTGCCGCGCGCGATTGACGTCTCGAGATCGTCGATAAGTACGTCGAGTTCGATCTGTTCACCAGCCAGATAGCGATCGAGCAGGGTTTCGTCCTCGCTGTTGTTGATGATCGCTTCGATCAGTGGTGCGCGGTCGGCCTCGATGTCGAGGTCGGCGTCGGTCTTGGCCGGCGGGAAGCCGCCGGAGTAGTCGTAACCGGCCCGGCTGAGCAGGCCGATCAGCCGGGCCGGAGCGGTGTCGGTCGCGGCATCGACCGGGCGGTACAACGGCAATACCGACTGGCCGTCGGCACCGCCGAACACCTGCTGGCAATGTTGCAACGCTGCCGCGAACGAACTGCGCGGGGCGTCAAGACGGGTAATCACGACTGCGCGCGGCAGGCCCAGGGCGGCGCATTCCTCCCAGAGCGAGACGGTGATCGGGTCGATGTCGTCGGCGGCGGAGACGACGAACAACGCCCCGTCGGCTGCACGTAGGCCCGCGCGCAACTCACCGGTGAAGTCGGGGTAGCCCGGCGTGTCGAGCAGATTCACGACGACGTCGTCCCAACGCAAAGGGCAAACCGACAAGCCGACCGAACGCTGCTGGGCGACTTCAACCGGATCCGAGTCGCTCGTCGTGCTGCCATCGGTGATCGACCCGGCGCGAGCAATCGTTCCGGTCGCCGCCAGCAGCGCCTCCACCAATGTCGTCTTGCCGGCGCCGGAGTGACCGACCAAGGCCACATTGCGAATCTTCTCGGGTCGGTCGGCCGAATCCAGAGCGGCACTACCGGTCCGAGCCGTGGCCCGTTTCGACGACATGGCGGTGTCCCCTTTGGTCGTATCCGGTACCTGGCATTCGACACCCGACTCATCGCGCTGACAAGCGATCGGCTCAGATCCCGGTGCCGCGGCCGATATCGTGAGCCCCGAACGCGTCCCTGCCGCCCACGGAACGGATTCACGTGCTCAACATCCACGCGCGCGGCGCGGTCTCGCGAGCGTTGAACCCGCTGGGCGTCCGCCTGGCGAACGCGGGTGTCAGCCCGGACGCGATCACGGTGATCGGCACTGTCGGCGCGGTCGCCGGCGCCCTGGTGTTCTTCACCCAGGGGTGGTGGTTCACCGGCACCATGGTCATCTGGGGTTTCGTGATGCTCGACCTGCTCGACGGCGCCGTCGCTCGGGCCGGCGGTCGCACGACCTCGTTCGGCGCGGTGCTGGATTCGACCTGCGATCGCATAGCCGACGCCGCGGTGTTCGCCTCGCTGGGTTGGTGGTTCGCCCGCCACGACCAGCCGTGGTTACTCGCCGCAAGCTTGCTCTGCTTGGTGTTCGGCTCGCTCACCTCCTACATTCGGGCCCGCGCCGAGGCAGCCGGGCTGACGGCGACGGTCGGCATCGCCGAACGAGCCGAGCGGTTGATCATCGTTCTGGTCGGCACGGGATTGTCCGGTGAGCATCTGCGGGTGCCTTACGTGCAGGCGATCGCGTTGTGGATCCTCGTCGCCGCATCGACCATCACCGTCTACCAGCGGTTGGCGACCGTGTGGCAGCAATCGCGCGCGGCCCTGCGATGAGCTCGCTTCGCGACGAGGCACGCGAACTTCGCGACCAGCTGGTCAGTGGCAGCTTCGTCGCCGGTTGGAGTGCGGTCAAAGGCATGCCGGAACCAGTCGCGCGTCGGCTGTTCCAGAGGGCGGCCGACGTTGCCGCGCGGCGCGAGGGGGCCGGTGCGCGGCAGTTGCGAGAAAACTTGCGACGAGTTGCGGGACCGGCCGTATCCGAACAGCGCCTTGACGAGCTCACCCGGGATGGACTGCGGTCCTACGCCCGCTACTGGCTAGAGACCTTTCGACTCCCGGCGATGGACAAGCGCGCGGTGGGCGCGTCCGTCGAGCGGCGCACGACCGGCGCCGAACACATCGACGCTGCGCTCGCGGCCGGCCGCAGCTTCATCCTGGCGTTGCCGCACATGGGCAACTGGGACGTCGCCGCGGTGTGGTTGATCGATCGTCACGGAAAGGGCTTCACCACCGTCGCCGAGCGGTTGCGTCCCGATTCGCTGTTCGACCGTTTCGTCGCCTACCGTGAGGGACTCGGTATGGAAGTCCTGGCCCTCAGCGGCGGTGACCGGCCCCCGTTGAGCGTTCTGACCGACCGCCTGAAGAACGGCGGCAATGTCTGCCTCGTCGCCGATCGCGACCTGTCCCAGTCCGGTATCGACGTGGAGTTTTTTGGCGAACCGGCGACGATGCCCGGCGGTCCGGCAATGCTCGCGGCACTGACCGGCGCCGCCCTGCTGCCGGTGAGCCTGTGGTTTCCGGCTGAAGGTCAATGGGCCCAGCACATCTCGCCGGAGATCGAGATTCCCGGCGGCCGGCTCGCCGACCGGGTGCGCGCGGGCACCCGGGCCCTCGCCGCGGTGTTCGAAACTCAGATCCGCGCGCATCCGACCGACTGGCACATGCTTCAGCCTTTCTGGCCGGCCGATCGTCGACTACGCCGCCCGGCCGCCGAGGTGGCCTGAGCATGCGCATCGGGATCGTATGTCCGTACTCATGGGACATCCCCGGCGGCGTGCAGGCTCACGTCCGCGACCTGGCTGAGACGTTACTGGCGCGGGGACACGCGGTGTCGGTGCTGGCGCCGGGGGAGGACGATGCCCCCGGACTGCCGCCCTACGTCGTCGCCGCCGGAAAGGCCGTGCCCATTCCGTACAACGGCTCCGTGGCCCGACTGCAGTTCGGCGTCGTGTCAGCCGCGCGGGTGCGCCGGTGGTTGCGCGACGGTGACTTCGACCTCGTGCACGTCCACGAGCCGGCGCCCCCGAGCCTGTCGCTGCTGACCTGCATGATCCACGACGGACCGCTGGTGGCGACCTTTCACGCCGCGACAACGCGCTCACGCTTCCTGTCCATGTTCGACACGGTGTTGCAGCCCTTCCTGGAGAAGCTGAGCGGCCGGATCGCGGTGTCGCCGGCGGCGCGCAAGGTGATCGTCGAGCACCTCGGCGCCGATGCCGTCGTGATTCCGAACGGGGTCGCCATCGCGGGCTACCAGCAGGCGAAAGCGTTCGACGGGTACCCGCGAACCGGTGGCACGGTCGGCTTCATCGGCCGCTACGACGAGCCACGCAAAGGTATGCACGTCCTCATCGAAGCGTTGACCCGGCTGGCCCGGCACCGCCCGGAGCTGCGCCTGTTGGTCGCCGGCCGAGGTGACGAGGAGCAGTTCCGGGCGCAACTGCCGGCCGCGGTCGCGAATCGGGTCGTGCTGCTCGGCCAGGTCGACGAGCCGGACAAGCGCCGCCTGCTCAAGAGTGTCGACGTCTACTGCGCCCCGAACACGGGCCAGGAGAGCTTCGGCGTGATCCTGCTCGAGGCGATGGCGGCGCGCACACCGATCGTCGCGAGTGATCTCGACGCGTTCCGTCAGGTCCTGGACGAGGGCAGGGCCGGCCGGCTGTTTCCCACCGGCGATGACGCGGCGCTGGCCGCGGCGCTGGCCGACGTGCTCGACGACCACGGCCAACGGGCCCGTCTGGTCGAGCGGGCTACGGTCGCGGTGGCGCCTTATGACTGGCCGGTCGTGGCCGCGCAGGTGTCGCGGGTGTACGAGCTCGCCATCGCCGGCGCGTCCGCGCGTTGATCGATCGGCCCCGTAGGGCACCACGTAGGGTTGGCGCTCATGTCGGTCGCGTGGTTCATCACGGCCGTCGTGCTCACGATCTTGCTCACCGGCTGGGTCGTGTTCACCGCGACCCGACTGGATCGTTTGCACGCGCGGGTCGATGCTGCCCAGGCCGCGCTCGATGCCCAGCTGGTCCGGCGGGTCGCGGCGGTTCGGCACGCCGTCGACTCCGGGGCAGGGCAGTTGTCATCGGTGGCCCGTGACCACTACGACTCGGTGACCACGGCCGCCCTGGCCGCCGAACCCGGCGACCGTCAGCTGACCGAGAACGAGGTCGGCCGAGCCGCCGATGAGCTCAACGCGATGGAGCTGCCGGCCGAGGTCGGCCTCGAGCTGCGGGAGGCCTCCGTGCGGGTGGTCATCGCCCGGCGGTTCTACAACGATGCCGTGCGCGACACCCGGGCGCTTCGATCCCGCCGCGTGCCGCGGCTGTTCCATCTGGCCGGTCGGCGGGAGCTGCCGCAGTTCTTCGACATCGACGAAACGGCCATGTCGCCGTTCGCGCCGGTGACTCCCGGCACCGCCAAGGCCCAGGACACCACCGGCCAGGAAGGGCCTGCATGAGACAGCCGCACCGTCGATATTCGCTCGGACGGGTGGCCGTCATAGCGGCTCCTGTGCTGTTCGGCGCGACCGCATGCGGGAGCTCGAGCAAGAAAGCGCCGCCCCCCAGCCCCATTGCGGCCAGTTCGTCATCGAGCGCCAGCCCGACGCCGACGCCGACTCCGACCACGTCCGCCCCGCCGGCGCCTGCGGTCAACCCGTTGACGGGCCTTGCGCCCGTTCCGGCCGGACCGGTGCTCGCAGTGAAGATCGACGACACCGGGAACGGGCGGCCGCAGCACGGCGTGGACCTCGCCGACATCGTCTACATCGAGCAGGCCGAGGGGGGCCTGAGCCGCCTCGTGGCCGTATTCGGCACCAACAAGCCGGTGGCTGAGCCCGTCCGCAGCGTGCGTACCAGCGATCCCGAGTTGCTGCTGCAATACGGACAGATTGCGCTGGTGGCCTCCGGGGGCGGCGGGGGATCTCTGCCGACGCTCTACCAGTCGGGTCTCAACGCGGTGATCGACGATCGGGGCGATCCGGGTTTGTCGCGCGACAACAACCGTGATCAGCCCTACAACCTCACCGCCGACCTGTCCAAGATCAGTTCACTGCACCCGAGCTGGGCCGGTGCGCAGAGCATCGGCTTCACCTGGTCGGCCGATCCGGCGCCGTTGGCGGCCACGCCGACCGCGAACGAGGTCGACACCCGGGTGGGCAGCACCCCGGTTCAATTCCGCTTCGACGCCGCGTCCGCCAAGTACGCCCGCTACATCAACGGCAACCTGCAACACGCCGCCGACGGCAACGTCATCGCCACCCCGAACGTGATCGTGCAGTTCTGCCAGGTCAGCAGCGACCCGAGCGACGTCGACGTCAACGGCAACCCGTCGCAGTACACGCACTCGGTCGGTTCGGGTCAGGTCGCCGTGTTCCGCAACGGACACCGGGTCGACGGCACCTGGACGCGGGCATCGAACTCGAGCGGCACGACTCTCACCGACGGCGCGGGGCAACCGATCGCGCTCGCCCCCGGCGGGGCGTGGGTGGTGTTGGTCGCCACCGGAGCGGCTCTGAGTAGCTCCTGACCCGACCGTAATCCGGGCCACCGTTGGTCGATCGGCCGACAATCCACGGCCCGACTGGCCGTAGAATGGGGGTTATGACGCAACAGGAGATCCCAGCTTCGGCTACCGGTTCGACCGGGACAGCTGCGATCGGCACCGCGCGGGTCAAGCGCGGCATGGCCGAGATGCTCAAGGGCGGCGTCATCATGGACGTCGTCACACCCGAGCAGGCCAAGATCGCTGAGGACGCCGGCGCCGTCGCGGTGATGGCCCTCGAGCGCGTGCCCGCCGACATCCGGGCCCAAGGCGGCGTCTCGCGGATGAGTGATCCGGACATGATCGACGGGATAATCGCCGCCGTCTCCATCCCGGTAATGGCCAAGGCGCGGATCGGCCACTTCGTCGAGGCGCAGGTGCTGCAGGCGCTGGGCGTCGACTACATCGACGAGTCCGAGGTGCTTACGCCGGCCGACTACAGCAACCACATCGACAAGTGGCAGTTCACCGTTCCGTTCGTGTGCGGTGCGACAAACCTCGGCGAGGCGCTGCGGCGGATCACCGAGGGCGCGGCGATGATCCGGTCCAAGGGCGAGGCCGGCACCGGCGACGTGTCCAACGCGGTCACCCACATGCGGGCGATCGGCGGGGAGATCCGCCGGCTGACCTCGCTGCGGGGCGACGAGCTCTACGTCGCGGCCAAGGAGCTGCAGGCCCCCTACGAGCTGGTGGCCGAGGTGGCCGCCGCCGGGAAGCTGCCGGTCGTGCTGTTCACCGCCGGCGGCATCGCGACCCCGGCCGACGCGGCGATGATGATGCAGCTGGGCGCCGACGGGGTCTTCGTCGGCTCCGGCATCTTCAAGTCCGGCAACCCGGCTGAGCGCGCCGAGGCGATCGTGAAGGCAACCACCTTCTACGACGATCCCGACGTGATCGCGAAGGTGTCGCGCGGTCTCGGCGAAGCGATGGTCGGCATCAACGTCGAGCAGCTGCCGGTCGGGCACCGGCTCGCCGAACGCGGCTGGTGACCGCCAGCACGGTCGGCGTAC
>JAFAWL010000214.1 GCA_019241805.1 Actinomycetota bacterium | reverse complement strand
CGCGCGCTCCAGCTCGGCCACGTGCCCCTGCAGTCGGATGACCTCGTCACGCGCCGCCTGGGCGTCGTTTCGGGCCGACTGCGCCTGTTCGTGCGCCGCGGCCAGCTCCGCCGGGTCGACACCGCCACTGACGCCGGAACCGCCGCTCTCGGCGCCCCCTTCGACGGGGGCCGCCGGCGCCTGGCCACCGAGACCACCCGCGACCCGGGCGCGCATCTCGTTGTTCTCCTCGATGAGGCGGCCGAGCTCGACCTCGACGACGTCGAGGAAGGCGTCGACCTCCTCCTCGTCGTACCCGCGCTTGCCGATCGGCGGTTTCTTGAACGCGACGTTGTGGACTTCGGCGGGGGTCAACGGCATTCGGTCACCTCATCGTTCGTGGACGTCGGAACCCTGGCGACGTCGCGGCGGTTGGACCCGGGTACTGCTCGGGCCCGGCTCAAAGCGGTGGTCAGGCGGTCGAACCTCGATAGTGAGACTCTCGGTGCGGATGATGCAGCTGGTACACAGACAAACGCAAGTTCTCCCACAGACCTTAGGGCAGCTGGAACAGGACCCAGCGAAGCGCAAGGATAGCGATAAGCAGAATTAGGACGCTGAAGTCGACGCTGGCCCCGCCGATTCGCACCGGCGGACAGAGCCGACGGATCGGACGGATCAGGAACTCGGTGCCGGAATACACGAGTTCGATGCCGACCGCAGTCACCCCGGCCGGTCGCCACGACCGCGCGAACATTCGCGTCGCATCGACCAGGATCCGCGCCCACAGAATCAGGTAGTACACCCACAAGACCAGTGCGAGCGACGCCCATACGACGTGCATCGCCCGCTCCACCTCGTCTCATGAGGGTCCGACGCGGGTCGACACGACCGTGCGGATCCGCCCGACACGACTAGCGGCGCTGATCAGGGCAACCGCAAGCCGTGGTGCCCATCGTGCCAGTGCGCTCGCCGGGCACGCCAATCCCGCCGCCGAACCCCTAGCCGTCGACCGGTCAGGACTGGTTGAAGAATCCGCCCTCGGCGATACGGGCCTTGTCCTGCGCCGTCACGGTGACGTTGGCCGGCGAGAGCAGGAACACCTTGGCCGTCACCCGTTCGATCCGGCCGTGCAGCCCGAACGTGAGCCCCGCGGCGAAGTCGACCAGACGCTTGGCGTCGGCATCGTCCATCTCGGAGAGGTTCATGATCACCGGGGTGCCCGACCGGAAGTGTTCGCCGATCGTGCGGGCCTCGTTGTACGTCCGGGGGTGCAACGTGGTGATCCGATAGGACGGATAGTCGTAGTCGGCGTAGTCGGCCAGTTCCGGCTCGGCCCACTCGCGCGGTGCCGGATGCGCCAGTTCGGCGGACGCGGATCGGCGAGACTCGCCTGGGTAGTCGGCCGAACGGCGCGACTCGCCCGCGTACTCGGCCGCCCGCGCGGGTACGCGGTCATACGCCTCGGGCGCGTCCACGAACGGATCGTCGTCCTCGACCAAACCGAGGTAGACGCCCATCTTGCGCATCGCTCCGGGCATTGGGAACCTCCACTAGTTGCCTGTCTGGCCAGCACGCTAGCCGAGATCGGGGCTTCTGCGGCCGAGCAACGCCGAGCCGACGCGCACGTGTGTCGCGCCGTGTCTGATGGCCGCTTCTAGATCCGCGCTCATCCCGGCTGAGATCACCTCTGCGTCGGGATGCGACCGGCGCAGTTCGGCGCTGCGCCCAGCCAGCGCGGCGAAGGCTCGGTCGGGGTCCTGGCCTAGCGGCGCGACGGCCATCAGACCCAGTAGGCGAACGCCGGGGAGACCGGCGACATGGTCGGCCAGGGCAGCCAGCCCGCCGGCCGCCACCCCACCGCGCGCCGGATTACCGTCGAGGCTGAGCTGGATCAGTACCGGTAGCGGGTCGCGGTCGAGGTTCTCGACGGACCGGGCAAGCGCGTCGGCCACGGCCGGCCGGTCGACCGTATGCACCCAATGGGCGTAGCGAGCGACCGAGCGGGCTTTGTTCCTCTGCAGCTGTCCGACGAAATGCCAGCGCACCTCGTCATCCGGGCGCAACCTCGCGACCTCGGCCGCCTTCGGCCGAGCCTCTTGATCGCGATTCTCACCAAGCTCCCGCACGCCGAGCGAGACCAGCGTGGCGGCGTCCACCGCTGCGAAGGTCTTGGTGACGGCGATGAGCGTGATCGAGCGCGGATCGCGATCGGCGGCTTCGGCCGCCTCGACCAGACGGGTCCGGACCCGGGCCAGCCCGGCGACTATCTCGGCGCGGCGAAAGGACTCCGGCGGCCCGCTGGGCTCCTTCGAGCCGATCACCGGCTACTTCAGGAAATCAGGAACGTCGAGCTCCTCGTCGAGGCCGACCGGTGTCCGTTCCCCCGCGGAGGCCGGCAGGGCCCACCCGCTACTCGCGGTCGCGGTCGGAGCCTCGCCCGTCGAGGCAGCCGAAGGCGCCTGCTCACGGCGAAGTTCGACCTTCTTGTACGGCAACTGGCCGCTGTCGAAGCCAGCCGCGATGACGGTTACCCGTACCTCGTCGCCGAGCGTGTCGTCGATCACTGCACCGAAGATGATGTTCGCGTCGGGATGCGCCGCCTCGGCGACCAACGACGCCGCGTCGTTGATCTCGAAAAGTCCTAGGTCGGATCCGCCGTAGATCGACAGCAGCACGCCGTGCGCACCGTCCATGCTGGCCTCGAGCAGCGGGCTGGCGATCGCGATCTCAGCCGCGGCGCGGGCCCGGCCGTCGCCGCGAGCCGAACCGATGCCCATCAGCGCCGAGCCGGCGCCGCTCATGACGCTCTTCACGTCGGCGAAGTCGAGGTTGATCAGGCCCGGCGTGGTGATCAGGTCCGTGATGCCCTGAACGCCGGAGAGCAGCACCTGGTCGGCACTGCGGAAGGCGTCCATGACCGAGACGTTCTGATCCGATATCTGCAACAGCCGGTCGTTCGGAATCACGATCAGCGTGTCGCATTCGGCCCGCAACGCGTCGATGCCGGCCTCGGCCTGGCTGGCCCGCTTCTTGCCCTCGAAGGAGAACGGGCGGGTGACCACGCCGATCGTGAGGGCACCGAGCTTGCGTGCGATGCCGGCAATCACCGGGGCACCGCCGGTGCCGGTGCCGCCTCCCTCTCCAGCGGTCACGAACACCATGTCGGCACCCTTGAGGACTTCTTCGATCTCGTCCTTGTGGTCCTCGGCCGCCTTACGACCGACCTCCGGCTGCGCCCCTGCGCCCAGACCGCGGGTCAGCTCACGGCCGACATCCAGTTTGACGTCGGCGTCACTCATGAGCAGCGCCTGCGCATCGGTGTTGACGGCGATGAACTCGACGCCCTTGAGGCCGTGCTCGATCATGCGGTTGACTGCGTTGACGCCGCCGCCGCCGACGCCGACGACTTTGATGACCGCGAGGTAGTTGTGCGGTGCTGTCATGTCCGAAACCTCCGTCGGCGTTGCAATGAACTCTCATCCTCAAGTAGACCGTTAACGTTATGTCAACCTAGGACGATGTGGATGACGGTAGTTCGCCTTGCCCCGGACCGACGACAGGCGCGCCGCGCGACACGCCGGGAGTCCGCCGTGCTGCGGCGCGACTCCCCTTCATTGTGCGCTGCTCGGCATCGCGCTGGCCGGACGCGCAGTGGTCAGCCGACGACGACGAGCGCCGGGTCGGAGACGTCGATCGTGTGTCCGGACCGGGTGAGCAAAGGCGGCAGCAAGCGCCCCTTGAGCGCGCTCTGCGATGCGTCACCCCAGATGACGACGCGATCGTCCGAGAGCACCAAGCGGATCGAGTCGGGGGTGTCGGCGCTGATCGTCACCACCTTGGCCCGGACGTCGACGGGCAACGCCGCGGCGACGGCAGCCGCCGAGGAAAGGGTGCTCGCGGCGGCGGTCCCGGTGGGCAGGTCGAAGCGTGGCAAGGCGGCGGGGACCTTCGACTCGACGCGGTACTCCACTCCGTGCGAATCGACGAGCGAGAAGCGGGCGGCGCTGTCCCGGATGTAGCCGACAGCGGTCCGTTCCTCGATCGTGATGACCACGGTGGACGGGTAGGCGACGTGCACGCTCGCGCCAGCGACACCAGGCAGGTGGAGGACCCGGGCGCGCGCGGCGGAGGTGTCGACCCGGACCAGAGGCGTGCCGTCGGCGATCGCGGCACTGCTTCGGACGGTGTCGGCGGACACCGTCCGCGCACCCACCACCCGGACGGTGCGCACACCGAACACCGGCGTGAAAAAAAGAACGATCAGGCCCACCACTGTGAGCAGCACCACGGCGGCAGCCGCCAAGAACACCGTTCGAGGACGAGACGCCGCCGGGACGACCCGTCCTGGTCGATCGGTGGTCATCGTCATTTCGCGTCCCTCTGAGACGGGGACCCGCCGGTCGCGCCGGCCTTGCCGATCGCTGCGAGAATCTCCCCACACAGCAGATAGACGTTGCCGATGCCCATCGTCAGGACCAGATCACCCGGCGCGGCGAGCGCGGCGATCCGTGCCGGAACGGCGGAGAAACTCGGCTCGTACACGACCCGATCGACCGACAACGGAATGAGATCGGCGATCGTCGCGCCACTTACGCCTGGAATCGGCTCCTCGCGCGCCGGGAAGATGTCCATCACCACGGCGATGTCGGCGATGGCCATCGCGGCCGCGAACTCGCGGGCGAAGGTCTGCGTGCGACTGTAGGTGCCCGGCTGGAACACCGCGATCAACCGACCGGACCCCGCGACGGAGCGGGCCGCGCTCAGTTCGGCCGCGATCTCGGTCGGATGGTGCGCGTAGTCGTCGTACACGCGCACACCGTTGGCCTCGCCGTGTCGTTCGAAGCGTCGGTGCACTCCGCCGAAGCCATCCCAGCGGGCCACGATGGTGGCGATGTCCATCTGCTGATCGGCGGCGAGCACCAGCGCGGCCGCGGCGTTCAGCGCCATATGCCGCCCGACCAGACGTGCGACGCGCACCGGCGTCCGCGCCAACGGGCCGCCCTGGACGACGAAGGACACCCCGTCGGGCCGCTCTTCGATCGACTCGACGCGAACATCGGCTGTAGCCGACTCGCCGTAGGTCAATACCCGTCGCCCGAGGCCGCGGGCATAGTCGGCGATGCGCACCGCGCCGTCCTGATCGGCGCAGGCCAACACGAGTCCGACCGGATCGACCCGATCGACGAACTGTTCGAACGCTCGGAAGATGCCGGCCAGATCGCCGTGGTTCTCCAGGTGATCTGCTTCCACGTTGGTGATGACCGCGGCCGCCGGACGCATGAGCAGGAAGGAGCCGTCGCTTTCGTCGGCTTCCACGATCGCGATTTCGCCGGTGCCGAGGTGAGCGTTCAGACCGGTCTCATAGAGGTTGCCCCCGATGGCGAACGAGGGATCGAGGCCGCACGCCTGCGCGCCCACGGTCAGAAGCGATGTCGTGGTCGTCTTGCCGTGGGTACCGGCGACGGCGATGCTGCGCTTGTCCTCCAGCGCCGCGGCCAGCGCGGCGGCGCGACGCAGGAAGGGCTTGCCGCTGCCACGGGCAGCAATCATTTCCGGGTGCTGGGGATTGATCGCGGTCGTGTAGACGAAGCTGTCGGCGGCCGCCAGGTGATCGGTCGAATGTCCGACCAGCACGTTCGCGCCCACCGCCCGCAAGGCCGCTACCGTGGCCGATTCGCGCGCCTCGCAGCCACTGACCTCGACACCGCGGGCGACCAGAATGCGGGCCAACCCGCTCATGCCCGCGCCGGCGATCCCCATGATGTGCACCCGCCCCAGCGAGGCGAGCCTCGGTACGACGTCGGTGGCCGCACTGCGCACCAAGGCCGCACCGGGCGCGGCCCAATCGGCCGGACGGTTCGCGTCGGCATCGCGCACCGGTCGGCCCGCGCCGCCGGCCGAGGTGGATTCAACGGCCGGCGGTCGCGCGGAAGAGCCGGAATGTTGCGGGTGCGGTTGCCAGTGCCACCGGCGCCAATCCCGATGTTGCCGGGCGACGGCGAGCACCGCGCGAGCGAGCACCACGTCGGCGTCCCGCTCCCCCGCACGCTCAGCGGCTCGGGCCATCGCCGCCAGACGGTCGAGGTCCAGCAAACACGGCAGCACGTTCGCGAGAATCCAGTCCGGGCTCAGTTCGGCGTTGTCGACCAGTAAGCCGCCGCCGGCCGCGACGATCGGTTCGGCATTGGTGCGTTGCTCGCCGCCGCGCAAGGGCAACGGCACATACGCCGCCGGTAGACCGACCGCGGTGAGTTCGGCGCAGGTCATCGCTCCGCTGCGGCATAGCACAAAGTCGGCCGCGGCGTAGGCCAGGTCCATCCGATCGACGAACGGCAGCACGACGTAAGGGGTAGCCACGTCCGGTGCCCGGAAGGCGTTGTTGGGTCCCGGGATGTGCAGGACCTGGACGCCGGCCGCTGCCAAGGCGTCCGCACAGCCCCGGACCGCGTCGTTGATCGTCTGCGCGCCCTGCGAACCGCCGGTGACGAGCAACGTCACTCGGTCGGGATCGAGGCCGAAGTCGGCCCGGGCCTGAGCGCGTAGTTCGGCCGGACGCAACTTGGCGATCGCCGGCCGTAACGGGATCCCGATCGGCGTCGCATGGGCGAGTTTGATCGCGGGCGAAGCGGTGTAGACGTGGGTGGTGAGCCGCGCGGCCAGCCGATTGGCCAGTCCCGGATGGGCGTTCGCCTCATGCACGACGACCGGCACACCGCGGCGATGCGCGGCCAGGTAACTGGGCAGCGCGACGTAGCTGCCGAAGCCCATTACCACGTCGGCATCGACGCGGTCGAGTACGGCACTCGCCGCGGCGACCGCGTCGCGCAGTCGCGTCGGTACACGAACGAGGTCGCGGTTGATCCGACGCGGCAGGGGCACCGGCGGGATGAGTTCGAGCGGGTAGCCCCGGGCGGGGATCAGCGTGGTGTCCAGTCCGCGAACGGTACCTACCGCCGTCACCCGCGCCGTCGGATCGAGGCGCCGGACCGCGTCAGCGACCGCCATCGCCGGCTCGATGTGACCGGCGGAATGTCCGCCGGCGACCACGATCGAGACGGCGCTCATCGGCCGTTGGTCGGTCGTGGACGTTTCGGACTGTCGGTGCCCGTAGCCCGCAATGGCGCCGGGGCTACTCGGGACCCGCGAGCCGCGGCGGAACGAGCCGCGCCGTCAGGCCGGTAGCTTGGCCCGGCGGCAGCCGAACGCGGCGAGGCCTGCGTACGACGGGCCGATTCAGTGGCCGGGCGGGGGGCGCGCGACACGCCGTGCGTCATCGGCCTTACCGGCTGGGACGAGCGGCGCGGCGCAGACACGTAGGGACGTGGCGCAGGAATGCGGCACCACCGGCGCACCCAACTCGGCGAGCCTTTCGCGGCCGCCGCGGCACACGCCGTCACCGCGGCGGGTTCGTGTCGAGCGAGCGAGACGAGCAAGCCGAATACCAAGGCGGTGGCCAGCAAAGAGGTTCCGCCGGCCGAGATGAACGGCAGCGGGATGCCGGTGACCGGGAGCAGATTCGTCACGTAACCGATATTGATCACAGCCTGGCCGCAGATCCAGACCGTGGCACCGCCCGCGACCAGACGCGCGAAGGGATCCTTGGACCGTCGCGAGATCCGCAGCCCGCTGTAGGCGAGAAGTGCGAACAGCAACAGCACGGCGGCACAACCGATCAAGCCGAGTTCCTCGCCGATGACGGCGAACACGTAGTCGGTGTTCGCGTTCGGGATCCAGCTGTACTTCGACGTTCCCGCTCCCAAGCCGACCCCGAACACGCCCCCTGAGGCCAGCGCGTAGAGCCCCTCGACGGTTTGCAGTCCGGATCCTTGAGCGTGCTTGAACGGATCGGTGAACGCGACGAGTCGCTCCAGCCGGTAGGGCGCCGCATAGGCGAGCGCGGTCACGGACAGCCCGATCATCACCAGCAGGACGCCGAAATAACGCAGTGGCGTCCCGACCGTCCAGAGCAACCCGAGCAGGATGAGCAGGAAACACAGCGTGGTGCCGAGATCGGGCTCCATCATGATCATCAGGCACACAGCCGCGAACATGGGCACGAGCGGGACGAAAAGGTGTCGAGCCTTGTCCAAAGTCCCCAATTGTTGTTTGCGCGCCAGCAGATCTGCGCCCCAGAGCAGCACCGCGAGTTTCGCGAACTCCGATGGTTGCAGTTGCAGCGGCCCGAGGGCGATCCAGCGTCGTGCTGAGTTGATCTCGGCGCCGATCCCGGGCGTCAGCACTGCCGCCAGGGCGATCAAAGACGCGAGCAGGGCCGGGTAGGCGAGCAGCCGGTAAGCGCGCGGCGGCAGGCGCACGGCCAGCCAGAAGACCGGGACGCCGAGCACGAGGAATTCGAGCTCCTTGACCAGCTGCGACCACATCGCCTGGTGGGTGTCGGCCTGCAGTGACGCCGAGATGGTGGTCGATGCCGCCATCATCACCCCGAAGGCGAGCAAGCCCAGGCCGGACAGCAGGACTAGTTGAGTCGAGGCATGCGGTCCGTCGAGAAATCGGCGGCCGGCCGAACTCGCGCTGGCCACGGGATGCCACCAGCGGCGCGGTTCGCCGTGGTCGACGGCGACGGTCTCCCGAGCGGCCCGCCCGACCGTCACGTCGTGCCCAGTGCCGCCACGGCGGCGGCAAAAGCCTGGCCACGGGCCGCGTACCCGGAGAACATGTCGTAAGAGGCAGCCGCCGGAGCGAGTAACACCGTGTCGCCGGGACGCGCGAACCCGGCCGCGGCGCGAACCACCTCGGTCATCGCCCTATCGTCAGTCAGATCGACGTCGTGGACGGGCACATCCGGCGCGTGTCGCGCGAGAGCGGCCGCGATTCGCGCCCGGTCGGCGCCGAGCAGCACCACGGCGACCAGCCGGTCGGCAAAATCACGGACCAGATCGTCGACCGGAGCGTCCTTCAGCTGCCCGCCGGCGATCCACACGACCCGGGCATAGGCCGACAGCGACGCGGCCGCGGCGTGAGGGTTGGTCGCCTTACTGTCGTCGACGTAGCGGACGCCGTCGAGATCGGTGAGGAACTGGTTGCGATGCGGGTCGGGTTCGAAGGACCGCAATCCGCGACGTATGGCCGCCGGACTGACGCCGTCGGACCGGGCCAACGCCGCGGCCGCGAGGGCATTGGCCACGTTGTGCCGGCCCGCCGGGCGCACGTCGGCGACCTCGGCCAGCGTTGCCTCCTCGCCGAACGCGCGGTCCACCAACGACCCGTCGCGCACGCCGAGTTGACCCTCCTTCGGCTCGGCCAGGGTGAAGCCGATCCGCCGAGCCGCCCGCGCCTGCGACAGCAGAGTCCGGACCACGGGGTCGTCGTCGTTGCCGATGGCCGTGTCTGCGTACCAGATCCGCGTCTTCGCGGCCGCGTAGGCATCCATCGAGCCATGCCAGTCGAGATGGTCCGGAGCGAGATTCAGCAACGCTCCCGCGCGCGGGCGGACAGTGCTGCTCCAGTGCAGCTGGAAGCTTGACAACTCCACCGCGAGCGAGTCGTAGGGCGGATCGGCCGACACGGCGTCGATGATCGAGACGCCGACGTTACCGACCGCAAGCGTTCGGTGACCCGCCGCGCGCAGCATCGACTCCAACATGCGCACGGTGGTCGTCTTGCCGTTCGTGCCGGTGACGGCCAACCACGGTGCGCCGCCCGGGCGGAGCCGCCAGGCCAGTTCGACCTCGCCGAGCACGTCGAAGCCACGTACCAGGGCATCGACGAGCAGCGGATGCGTCGGGGGAAAGCCCGGCGAGGTGATGAGCACGTCGGTTCTTTGCGGCACCGTCGTCAGCGGACCGAGGAAACTGGCTCCTGCAGCGACCAGCTCGGGCAGTTCGGCGGTGCGCACCGAGTCGGTGATGTTGACCGCGGCGCCCAGGCGAAGGCAGGTTCGCACGGCAGCGGCACCGGCGAACCGGGCGCCGCAAACGAGCACCACCCGCCCGGCCAACGCGGCCGCGAAGGACTCAGCCACTGACGAACGCCGCGTAAAACAGTCCCACGCCGAAGGCGACCGCGATTCCGGCGACGATCCAGAACCGGACGATGATTGTCGTCTCGGCCCAGCCCGACATCTCGAAGTGATGGTGAATCGGCGACATCTTGAACGCCCGCCGGCCTGTCCCGGTTCGTCGGCGGGTGTACTTGAACCAGCCCGCCTGGATCAGGCCTGAGAGCGTCACCACCGCGTAGAGGCCGCCGAGTACGACCAGTAGCAGCTCCGTGCGGGTCAGGATCGCGAAGCCCGCCATGAGGCCGCCTAGCGCCATTGACCCGGTGTCACCCATGAAGATCTGCGCGGGTGCCGCGTTCCACCAGAGGAAACCGAAGCATGCGCTCATGGCCGCCGCCGCGAGGATCGCCAGGTCGCGGGCGTCGCGCACCTCGTAGCAGCCGGCCGGGTGGGCCGCCACGGTGCACAGGTGGCGGGCCTGCAGGAACGCGATGAGCGCATAGCCGCCAAAGATCATCGCCGCGGCGCCGGCGGCCAGGCCGTCGAGCCCGTCGGTCAGGTTCACTGCGTTGGAAGTCGCGGTGACGATGACGTAGGAAAGGATGACGAACCCGATCGAGGTCAGACCGAACACGCCGATGTCGCGGGCGTAGGACAGGTGGGTTGAGGCCGGGGTATCGCCTCGCGAGTTGCGAAACTGCAAGGCCAGGATGCCGAAGGTAACCCCGACGACGAGCTGTCCGCCGATCTTCGCGCGCGCCCGCAGACCGAGGCTGCGCTGCTTACGGATCTTGATGAAGTCGTCGAGGAAGCCGACGACCCCCAACCCGACCATGAGCAGCAGAGCCAGTAGGCCCGATGCCGTGGGTCCTTCGCCGTTCTGGGCCAGCGCGACCACGTGCGCGACCACATAGCCGAAGACGGTCGAACCGATGATGGCGACGCCGCCCATGGTCGGCGTTCCCCGCTTGACCAGGTGGGTCGGCGGACCGTCGTTGCGGATCTCCTGCCCGAAGCCGTGGCGCCGGAAGAAGACGACCACCAGCGGGGTCCACAGGATGGAGGCGAGTAGCGCCGCAAGCGCGGCCGCCAGCGCCGTCTTCACCGAGTGCCTCCCTCGTCGACCTCGACATCATCGCCGAGCGCGATCGCTATCCGCTCGAGACTCGCGGCGCGGGAGGCCTTGACGAGCACGACGTCACCCGGGCGAAGCTCGCTGCGAAGCAACGAGAGCGCGGCGTCGGTGTTTTCGACCGCGCTGATGGAACCGGGCCTCGCGCCGGCGCCGGTTGCCCCGTCGAGCAACGGCTGCGTCTGCGCTCCGACGGCGACGACCCGGTCGATCGCATGCTCGACCACGAAGCGACCGATCGCGGCGTGTTCGGTCGCTGCCGCGTCGCCCAGTTCGGCCATGGGCCCGAGTACCGCCCAGGTCCGCCGGCCGCTATCGCCGATGGCTTGGAGGGTCGCGAGCGCGGCGCGGACCGATTCCGGATTGGCGTTGTAGGCGTCGTTGATGACAGTGACGCCGTCGCGGCGCTCACGTGTCTCCATGCGCCACCGCGAGGCCGGTCGGGCCGCTCTCAGAGCAGCCGTTATCTCCTCGAACGGCAACCCGCATTGCCAGGCGGCCGCCGTCACCGCCAGCGCGTTCGACACCTGATGTCGTCCTACGAACTGCAGCTCGATCTCGGCGGACTGACCGATCAGGTGCAGAACGAACACGGCTCGACCGGCGCGATCAAGCCGCACGTCGCTCGCGCGCACATGAGCGTCCTCGGCCTCCCCGAACAACACGACCGCGGCCGACGTCCGCGCCGCCATCGCCCGTACGGCCGGGTCGTCAGCGTTCAGCACGGCGACACCGCTGTCGGGCAACGCCTCTACCAGTTCGGATTTCGCGGCCGCGATAGCCGCCCGTGAGCCGAACTCACCCAGGTGCGCCGAGCCCACGTTGAGCACGACGCCGATGCGCGGCGGGGCGATGCTCGTCAAGTAACGGATGTGCCCCACTCCCCGCGCGCTGGTCTCGAGGATCAGAAAGCGCGTGGATGTGTCGGCGAGCAGAACGGTGTAGGGGTGACCGAGCTCGTTGTTGAACGAGCCCGGCGGAGCGACCGTCTGGCCGGCCGGACGCAACACTTGAGCAAGCAGGTCTTTCGTCGAGGTCTTGCCCGACGAACCGGTGATGCCGATGACGATGGTGTCGGGCAGCCGCGCGGCCACGGCCCGGGCCAGAGCGCCGAGCGCGACGGCAGCGTCGTCGACGACGATGCACGCGCCGGCAACCGGACGGGTGACGATGGCAGCCACCGCACCGGCCGCGAGGGCCTCAGTCACATAATCGTGTCCGTCGACGTTGGCGCCGTCGAAAGCGACAAACATGCCCCCGGGACGGACCTCTCGCGAGTCGAACACCACCGGACCGTCGACTCGTGCGCCCGGGTCGGCCGCGTCGGTGAGCCGGCCGCTGACGACGCCGGCCACCTCGGCCAGGGTCATCGCGATCACGGGCGCGCCGCTTGGATGCTGGCTTCGATCGCGCGGCGCAGCACGAGGCGGTCGTCGAACGGGCGAACGACGCCCGCTACCTCCTGGCCGCTTTCGTGACCCTTGCCCGCGACGAGTACGGCATCGCCGGGCCCGGCCTCGGCTACTGCGACAGCGATCGCGTCGGCCCGTTCGCCCACCTCGAGCAGCCGAGCGCGCCGTTCGGGCGGCACCGCGCGTGCGCCGGAGAGCATCTGCGACCGGATTTCGGCGGGATCCTCCGAGCGTGGGTTGTCGTCGGTGACGACGAGCAGGTCGGCGGCCTCAGCCGCGACGCGGCCCATGACGGGTCTTTTGGCCCGGTCGCGGTCACCGCCGCATCCGAGCACGACGATGAGCTTTCCGCTGATCATCGGGCGCAGCGCGCGAAGGGCGCCCTCGACGGCCGCCGGCTTATGGCTGTAATCCACGACGGCGACGAACCGCTGCCCGGCCTCGATTCGTTCCATCCGGCCGGGAACCGACGCATCGGCGATCGCCGCCGCGGCCACCTCGGCCGGAATGCCGGATTCGGTCGCGATGGCCAGCGCCAACAACGCATTCGTGACGTTGAATGCGCCCGGGATCGCCGATCCCGCCTCGACATCGACACCGGGACCGACCGCGCGGAACCGGCTGCCGCCGGGCCGCAGGCGAATAGCTTCAGCCCGCCAATCCGCCGCCCGGCCGGTGGCGCTGATGGTGACGACATCGGATCCGGCGAGCGCGGCCAGCCGCCGGCCCCAGTCGTCATCGACCACGACGATCGCGCGCGCGGCCCGACCGTCGAACAGCCGAGCCTTGGCCGCGAAATAGTTCTCCATGTCGCCGTGCACGTCGAGGTGGTCCTGCGAGAGGTTGGTGAACGCCGCCATCGTGAAGTCGATGCCGTCAGCCCGACCGAAGGTCAACGCGTGGCTGGAGACCTCCATGACGACATCGCTGACCTCACGCTCGACCATCACGGCTAGCAGCGCCTGGATATCGGGCGCCTCGGGAGTGGTGAACCCGGTTTGAATCTCCTGCTCGCCGATCATCGTGGCCACGGTGCCGATCAGCCCCGAGCGCCGGGCGGCCGCCGCCAGTGCGGCTCGGCTGAGGTAGCTGGTCGTTGTCTTGCCGCTCGTGCCGGTGATCCCGACGACGCGGAGTCGCCCGGAAGGCCGGCCGTAGATCTCGGCCGCCACCGGTCCGAGCGCAGCCCGGACCTCTGGAGTCACCAAAGTCGGCACTGAGCCGGCCCCACTCGGAAGCTGCGCGGCTCCGGCCGGATCGGTCAGCACGGCGACTGCCCCGCGGGTCACGGCGTCATCGACGAAACGAGCGCCGTGGACATGCTCGCCGGGCAGCGCGGCGAAGATGTCGGCATCGCGGACGGCGCGGCTGGACGCCGTAATGCCGAGGGCCGCCCGGTCGTGAGCTCCCCGCAGCCGGAGTCCGCATCGAGCCGCCAACTCCCCCAACCTCACCGGAGTGGGATGGGCCGGTCGAGGTACGGCAATCGTGGTCGCGGGGTCGATCGGCACGTCAGCACACGGTACTGGGCGAATCTTTTCGGGTGACGGCGTCGCAGACCTGAAGCGGCACATGCACCGCCTGCGAGCCGGAGGGCACGATGCCGGCGTGGCGCAACTCGTAGGTAGCAAGCTGATTGAACAGCGGTGCCGCGACGTCGCCACCCTCCACACCGTGTGCCGGATTGTCGACCATGATCGCGACCACGAACTGCGGGTTGTCGCTGGGCACCATGCCGGCGAAGGTGTCCCAGTTCATGGAGCTGCTGTAAGCGCCACCGTGGGCGGGATCCGGTTGCTGCGCCGTGCCGGTCTTACCGGCGACCCGGTACCCCGGAACGGCAGCCTTGGTGCCCGTGCCGCCCGGCAGGATCACCGATTCGAGCATGGTGCGCAAGGTCGTCGCGGTGCCCGGCTGCATCACGCGGGTACTCGCCGGCGCCGGCGTGACCGTGCGCGAGCCATCGGCCGCGGTGACGGAGGAGACGATGCGCGGTTGCACCCGCACGCCGTCATTCGCGATCGCCTGGTACATGTCGGCCAGCTGCAGCACGGTCATGTCGAAGCCCTGGACGAAGGGCAGATTGGCGAAGGTGGAGTCCGACCACTGCGACTGCTCCGGCAGGAACCCGCCGCTCTCCCCGGGCAGTTCGATGCCGGTGGCCTGACCGATGCCGAACGCTTTGGCGTAGTCCTCCCAGGTCTGCGGACCGATCTTCTGCGCGATCTCGAGCGTGCCGACGTTCGACGATTCCGCCAGGACGCCGGTCGCAGTGAAGTTCTCGGACGGGTGCCACCAGGCGTCGTGGATCGTCACTCCGCCCATTTGAATCGTCGTCGGGACGTTGAGGACGGTCGAGGGCGTGATCGCCTTCTTTTCCAGCGCGGCGGTCATCGTGACGACCTTGCTCACCGATCCGGGCTCGAATACCGACATGACCGGCGGGTTCATCGGCACCTGGGTGTTAATCGAGTTCGGGTCGGCCGAGTTGTACGTGCCGGATGAGGCCAG
>JAFAWL010000169.1 GCA_019241805.1 Actinomycetota bacterium | reverse complement strand
TAAGGCCATGACCCCTGGTCGCCCGAACTGATGCCGTAGCCGGGGGAATCACCTCGCCCACGAGCCTTGCGTGCGCCTTATGGGCGACGCCGAGGACCCGGAGTGGACCTCCGTCGCGTTGTCGCAGCCGACTCAGGTCCGCTGCGCTGGAGCGGCCTGCTCGTTAATTTGGAGTCAGCTTTATTCACCAGCTCGATTCACCCGATAGCCATGAACTTATTCAGAGATCTCACGTCACTCGGCCCCGGCATTGCCCGCGTGTTCGCCGCTGGGGTGGGGTTCGTACTGAGCCTCGGCTTGACCGTGGCGCCGGCTCATGCCGAGCCGGCGGCGTCGAGCTCGTCACCCTCGGCGGCCGCGTCACCCCCTACGACCTCGTCACCCACAACGGCTTCGTTGGCCACACCTGCTGCCGGTGGGCCGTCGACCGGTGTGATCGCAAACCCGACTGCTCCGGCCGCGACGGCCGGGGGCGCAGGCCCGCGCCTTCCGGGCGCCCCACCCGTTCTCGGATCGAGTCCCAACCCGTCGGCCGCAGCCGCCGCGAAGGCCGCCCGCGACCGCGTGGCCGCCCTGCAGGCGCAGGTCGAGAAGGCCCAGACGACTATCGCGGAGGCAGACAACGCGGCCGCGCTGGCCGAACAGAGCTACGCCGCGGCCCAGGAGAAACTCAGCAACGCGCGGTCGACCGAGGTCAACTCCCTGCTCTTGGCAGGTCGATCCAGGATGGCCGCCGACACGGCGCGCCGCGAACTGGTCGACACGCTCGTGCAGACCTACGAGGGATACCGCTTCTCGAACATGTCGGCCCTGCTGATCTCCCCGGATCCGGGCCGGGCCGTCACCGCCGTCGCGTACACGCAACTGCTGGACCAGCGCCACTCGACCCTGACCGCCGACGCCATCCGGACCCGCGACGGCTTCGCGAGCGCCGAACGGCGCGCCGCCGAGGCGATGCAGGCCCAGGCCGACGCCACGCACGCGTCGGCCACCGCACTGTCCGACGCCCGGGCCGCCGACCAGACGGCCAAGTCGACGTTTGCGACTCTGCAGGTGCAACTGCAGGCCGCCCAGGCAACCGAGGCCGAGACCGCCGCCGCGCTGCTGTTCGCCCAGTTCGGCCCGGTGGCTCCGCTGTCGGCGTCCGATCAGGCCGCGCTCATGGCGGCCTATCGTGACAAAGCGCAGCAGGTCGCTCGCCTGCCGATGGCGTCGAGTACCGGTTCATGGAGTGCGGCGGTCGGCCAGTCGGTCGTCGACCGCGCGCTGCAGTGGCTCGGAACGCCCTACTCTTTCGCCGGCGGCAGCCCGGCCGGGCCGACGCTCGGCGTCGACTCGGCAGGTGCGGGCGCGCAGGACGGAAGCGTCGTCGGCTTCGACTGCTCGGGGCTTTCCCTTTATGCCTGGGCGCCATACACGAAGCTCGTGCACTTCGCGGCCACCCAGTACGCAACGGCGGGACGCCTGCACCCGAGCGTCGCTGAGCTGCTCCCGGGAGATCTGGTCTTCTGGTCGGGCGACCGCACGGCCGGTGGGATCAGTCACGTGGCCGTCTACGTCGGCGAGGGCGACGTCATCCAGGCGCCGCAGTCCGGCGAGGTGGTCGAGATAACTCCGCTGGCCTCGGTGGAGAGCGGCTACTTCGGAGCGACCCGGCCGTTGAGCTGACCGACGGACAGCCGGCTTCAGCGCGCCAGCCGCACGTCGCCCGGGTTCGGTCGGTTAAGCCGGCGGTCGATCTCCATGAACGTCTCCGGTACGCGCAATGGCTCGAAGCCGAGCCGGCGGTACACCTCGTGCGCGTCGCGGGTGGCCAGGACCACCCGCGGCACCCCGAGCTCGGTCAGCCGATCAAGGACCACCCGAACCAGCCACGAACCGATGCGCCGGCCACGATGATCCGAGGCGACGAACACGTCGCCGATCCACGCGAAGGACGCGAAATCCGTCGTCACTCGGGCGAACGCGATCTGCGTGCCGTCGGCCTCGTATACACCGAAGGGCAGCGAATACTCGATCGATCGTTCGATCGTTGCCCGGTCGCGTTCGTTGGCCCAGTACGAGGAAGCCAGCCACCGGCAGATGCGGTCGATGTCCAGCCGGGCGGGATCGTCGCTGATCGTCAGCCCGTCGTCGTGGGTCGTCTCGAACCGCATGCCCGCGCCTATCACCGACCGACGTCCGCGGACGACCCAATTGCCGATGCTCGGTCGAACACGCTCGATGCCGTCAGAGGATGGTCCAGGCGTCGGCCCCGTGGACCAACGAGTCGAACGCGTCGTCGTCGTTGGCGGTGTCGATCGAGGCAGTGGCGAGCTGCGCGCTCATCAGCCCGTCGTAGGTCGGGCGGTTGACGTCCCGGAAGACGCCCATCGGCGCGTAGCGCACGTCGGTCGAACTCAGCCGCGACAGCGCGAAGGCCAACGCCGGATCGTCGACGTGCGCGTCGTGAATGACCACGCTGGGATCGTCGTCGGCGACGTCCTCGGCGATGGCCAGGCCCATCTCCGGCGTGCGGACAACCGCCTTGCGTCCCTCTGCGCCGAAGCGCAACGGCTGGCCGTGCTCCATCCGGATCGCCCAGTCGTCGCGGCTGTCGGCATCTTTGATCAGGTCGAACGCGCCGTCGTTGAAGATGTTGCAGTTCTGGTAGATCTCGACGAGCGCCGTGCCCTGGTGATCGGCGGCAGCGCGCAGCACCGATGTCAGGTGCTTGCGGTCGGAATCCAGCGTGCGGGCAACGAAGCTGGCTTCGGCTCCCAGCGCCAACGAGATCGGGTTGAACGGGGCGTCCAGCGACCCGAAGGGCGTCGACTTGGTGATCTTACCGAGCTCCGATGTCGGGGAGTACTGGCCTTTGGTCAGTCCGTAGATCCGGTTGTTGAACAAAAGGATCTTCAGGTTCACGTTCCGGCGCAGGGCATGGATCAGGTGGTTGCCACCGATCGACAAGGCGTCACCGTCGCCGGTGACAACCCACACCGACAGGTCCGGCCGCGACGTCGACAACCCGGTCGCGATGGCCGGGGCCCGGCCGTGGATCGAGTGCATCCCGTAGGTGTTCATGTAGTACGGGAAGCGCGACGAGCAGCCGATGCCGGAGACGAAAACAATGTTCTCCCGGGGAATCCCGAGCTCCGGCATGAAGCCCTGAACGGCGGCGAGAATCGCGTAGTCGCCGCAACCGGGGCACCAGCGCACTTCCTGGTCGGACTTGAAGTCCTTGGCCTTCAGGCCCAGAGCGTTGCCGGCCTCAGACATTGTCGATGACTCCTCGCAGCATCTCGGCCAGTTCGGCCGCTTTGAACGGCATCCCGCGGACCTGGGTGACGCTGATGGCGTCGATCAGGTACCGACCGCGGATAACCATGGCTAGTTGTCCCAGGTTCATCTCGGGGATGACAACCCGCTCGTAGCGGGCCAGGACGTCGCCCAGATTGCTCGGGAACGGGCTGAGGTGGCGCAGGTGGGCCTGGGCGATCGGAATACCGGCCGTCCGAACGGCGCGGCAGGCGGCGCCGATCGGGCCGTAGGTCGAACCCCAGCCGAGCACCAGCACTCGGGCGTCGCCGTCGGGGTCATCGACCTCAATCGGCGCGATCGTGGCCGCGATCCCGTCAACCTTGGCCTGCCGGGTGCGAACCATGAAGTCGTGGTTGTCGGGGTCGTAGCTGATGTTGCCGGTCTTGTCGGCCTTCTCGATGCCGCCGACCCGGTGCTCGAGCCCGGGCGTGCCCGGAACCGCCCACGGCCGCGCGAGCGTCTCGGCATCGCGCAGGTACGGCAGGTACTCGCCGTTCTCGCCGTTCGGCTCGGTCGCGAACTCGACCGACAGATCCGGCAATGCGTCGACCGACGGCACCTGCCACGGCTC
>JAFAWL010000177.1 GCA_019241805.1 Actinomycetota bacterium | reverse complement strand
CGATCCGTCGGGCCCGCTGGCCTGCCGACAACCGGATGTGCTGCCGGTCCCCGTTCCCGTCAGTTCGGTGGGCCGGTGCCTCCGGCCTTCTTGGCGTACATCCCCGCGAGCGCGCCGATCCCGAGCACTGGTATCGCCAACGCTGTTGCCACGCTAACGTTCGTCGTGGGTCATTGTGTCGATAACCGCTGTGATGGCCAGCAGCAGCACCTCGTTCTGGCCTGGGGCGATCTCCACGCCGTACGTGTCGGCGATCCGGAACCACCGCTTGGACACCTCGGCGACCTTCTTGTGCCCGGCGTCGACGGAGTACTCGTGGTCGAGAATGTTTCCCCGGATGTCGAGGTCCTCGCCTCCCTCCACGGACACCGACATTCGGTCCCGCAAGGGCGTCAGAAGCGCCTTCTTGACCGTGGCCACCGTCCGCCCGTCCGCGTCCTCGATCCCCATGGTGTCGCGCACGCGAAGCATGCGCTCCTGGATCTTCAGCAGCGTGGCCCCGTGAGTGTCCTCGAAGATCAGCGTCTGCCGGATGCGCAGCGCCTTACCGTTCACCTTGAAGACCCGCTCGCCTTCGTCGTCCTCGATCCAGTAGTCGTCGCCGATCGAGATCAACCGCTGGCGCATGCGGTAGTGAACGGGACCCCGCGCGTCCCGTAGCTCGTCTCGATGCTCCCGTCGTTCCCGTCGTTCCTGACGACGTTCCCTGAATACCATCCGCTTCGCCCCTCGGCCGTTCGCTTCCCCAATGAAGCCCAGCACTCGATGCGATGCTGCCCGGGTCCGAACCACATGACCTCATCCGCCCCGGATGAAACGAGCAAGGGCTCTGCCCGAGCTGCGTCGCTACAGCGGCGAGGTACCGGCGCGTGGGCGATGCGTACCGGGGCGCAACGGCGGCGGTCGGGCTCTACCGGCGGCTATCCTCGGCACCACGCACGCGCAGGTCGGGATCCGGGATGGGCCCGAGGTGCAGATGACATGCAGACAAGAGCCAGAAGAGCGCGGATGAGGGTAGCCGGCCCGATCCTGCTGTGATGCTCATCCGTCGGGGGTGATTCCACGCGCGGCCTGAGGCTGCAGAGTTGGGTCACCGGGCAACCTCAGCTTTGAGGGGAAGATTGGCAGATGGGCGGTGATCAGCTCCCGAGCTGGCGTGAGACGGCTGCGAAGCAGTCCATCATGGAGTTCGTCGCGGACGTGACCAACCCCGACTCCGCCGACTTCATCACCGAGGCTCAGCGCATCGCCGTGTTCGACAACGACGGCACCTTGTGGACCGAACTGCCCATTTACGCTCAGCTGGCATTCGCGCTGAACCGGGCGGCCGAGCTCGGTCAGGCAAGCACCCTGGAAGACCTGCACGCCGGGGGAATGCCAGCCTTGGCCGAATTGGTCAGGCTCACTCACGCCGATATCACCACCGACGAGTTCCAGGATGTCTGCCGGCAGTGGCTGGCCTCGGCCCGGCATCCGCGATTCGGACGTCCCTACCCAGCCATGGTTTATCAGCCGATGCTCGAACTGCTCGGATTGCTGGATCACAGCGGGTTTTCCTGCTGGATCTTCTCCGGCGGCGGCACTGATTTCATGCGAGCTTTTGCTTCCGAGGTCTACGGCCTGCCGCCGCATCGGGTGATCGGCAGCGTGGGCGCCACCAAGTTCCGGGTCGGCCCGGGCGGCCCCGAGCTCGTCAAGGACACCGCCATCCAGGTCATCAATGACGGGCCGCAGAAGCCGAGCTCGATCCACACCCATATAGGGCAGCGGCCGGTCGTGGCTGCCGGGAACACCGACGGAGACCTAGCGATGCTCCAGTGGACCGCAGCCAGCCCGCAACGGACTCTGCAGCTGGTCATACATCACACGGATAGCGAGCGCGAATACGCCTACGATCACGACCCCGTCCTGGGCGGCGGCACCGAGCGGATACTCACCGCCGCCACCGAGCACAAGTGGACCGTAATCGACATGGCCGTCGATTGGTCCGCCATTCATCCGTAGCTCGAGCCTCGCGCGGGCCGAGGGAGACGCGACGTCACAGGTCGACCGTGGCAGAGCACGTAGCGCTGACCGGCCGCTGATGACCGACGGTAAGCAGCCGGGGTAGGTCACGGGTCGAACCCGCAGCCCACGGCCAAGCGACAAGGAGGCCCGCGATGACGAGCAAGACGCAGCGGTTCGACACCTGCGGCGTGGACCTGCTCACGCCCTGGGCGCGGCAGCGCAGTCTTGTGGTCACCGGCAACCTCACGGGCGGGCGGCTCACCGATCGACTGGGGCCGGCGCACAGTTAGCATCATCAGCCTCAGCGCGCTCGCCGTCCTCGACACGGTGCTCGGCCTCACGCTC
>JAFAWL010000454.1 GCA_019241805.1 Actinomycetota bacterium | reverse complement strand
CTCGGCCACGACCTCGGGAGGGGCCTCACGCCAGCAGGTCGGCAGGTAGCTGAAGAATAGCTTCGCCTGCTCGATCGCGTCGTCGTCGTCAACGGCCAGGTTGTCACCGCAGCCGGAGATCGTCGCGTGCATGCGGGCGCCGCCCATCTCTTCCAGCGACACGATCTCGCCGATGACCATCTCGGCCATGCGGGGCGAGCCCAGATACATCGACGCGTTGCCCTCAACCATGATCACGATGTCGCAGAAGGACGGGATGTAGGCACCGCCGGCCGCCGATGGCCCGAACAGACAGCAGATCTGCGGCACCTTGCCGGACAACGCGACCTGGTTGTGAAAGATCCGACCGGCGCCGCGGCGTCCGGGGAACAACGCCACCTGGTCGGTGATCCGGGCGCCGGCCGAATCGATCAACCAGAAGATCGGCAGCTCCTCGGCCAGGGCGCGCTCGGTGATCCGAATGATCTTCTCGACGGTTCGGGCGCCCCACGAGCCGGCCTTCACCGTCGAATCGTTCGCCACGACCAGCGCCGGTCGGCCTTCGACCAACCCCTGACCGGTCACCACGCCGTCGGCCGGGAGGTCACCGGCCAACGCATTGGCCAGTTGCCCGTCTTCCACGAAGCTGTCCGCGTCGAACAGCCGGGCGATGCGGTCACGGACGTAGAGCTTGTGCTGCGCCGCGAGCTTCTCGGCCGCCCGGGCCGGAGGCACCTCGGTCGCCACCCGAGCCGCGGAGATCGCTTCGTGCGGTTTGCTCATACGACCGGCAGTCCCAGTCCGCGGGCGATGACCAGCCGCTGAACTTCCGACGTGCCCTCGCCGATCTCCAAGATCTTGGCGTCGCGGTAGAAGCGCGCGACCGGGAACTCCTCCATGAACCCGTTGCCGCCGAACACCTGAGTGGCGATCCGCGTCGCCGTCACGGCCGCTTCGGTCGAGTGCAGCTTCGCGATCGCGGCGGCCTGCTTCACCTGCTTCGCCGAGCGCCCCGCGTCCTTCAGCCAGGCGGCCTTGTAGGTCAGTAATCGGGCCGCCTCGACTGCCACGGCCAGGTCGCTCAACGCGAAGGCGACCGCCTGTCGCGAGCCGATCGGGTGGCCGAAAGTCTTTCGCTCGTTGGCGTATCGCAGCGAATGGTCGAGGCAGGCCTGGGCCAACCCGACGGCCAGCGCCGAAATGGCGATGCGACCGTCGTCGAGCACGGCCAGGAACTGCTTGAACCCGGCGCCGCGCGTGCCGAGCAGATTCGCCTCCGGCACGCGGCAGTCTGTGAACGTGAGCCCGTGGGTGTCCGAGGCGTGCCAGCCGAGCTTGTCGTAAGCCGGCGCCACCTCGAATCCGGGCGTACCGGCCGGCACGATGATCGCCGAGATCTCATCCGGTCCCGTGCGGGCCGTCACCGTGACGAGCGAAGTCATCGACGAGCCGGAGTTGGTGATGAACGACTTCGCGCCGTTGATCACCCATTCGCCGGCCGCGAGTACGGCTCGGGTTCTGGTCGCGCCGGCGTCCGAGCCGGCCTCGGGTTCGGTGAGCCCGAAGCCGGCGACCGCGCGACCGGCGACCAGGTCGGGTAGCCACTGCTGCTTCTGCTCTTCGGTCCCGAAGGTGAGGATCGGGTTGATACCCAGGCCCACGGCGGCCTCGAGCGTGATCCCGATCGACTGATCGGCCCGGCCGAGTTCCTCGATCGCCACGCACAGCGAGGTGAAGTCGCCGTCGCTGCCGCCGTACTCAACCGGCACGACCAGCCCGAACAGACCCAGCTCCCCCAGCTTCGCGACGATGTCGACCGGGAAGTGGTGTTCCTTGTCCCACCGGGCCGCCTGCGGGGCGATCTCGGCTTCGGCGAAGTCACGCACGACCTTACGGAAGGCCTCGTGCTCCTCGGACAGCTCGAAGGTCATCGTCGTACCGCCCCTGTCTGGTCGATCCCGTGGCCGCGCTGACGCCAGCTGCTTGACGTTTACGTCAACGTCAACAACGATAGCGCTGTGCCGTCGAAGACGAAAGAGCTCTCGCCGACCGGAACGGGCAACGGGGCCCGGACTTGGTCGGTGGGCGAGTTGGCCGACGAGCTCGGCGTCACGACCCGTACCTTGCGCTTCTACGAGGCCGAAGGTCTGATCAGGCCGCAGCGAGTCGGCGGCAGCCGCAGCTACGACGCACGTGATCGCACCCGACTACGTTTGATCCTTCGCGGCCGACGCTTCGGCATGACCTTGTCCGAGATCCGCGAGATCGTCGAGATGTATGACGGTGCGTCCAGTTCCGAACGGCGCCAGCTGGTGACGCTGCTGGGCCGGCTGGAGCAGATCGAGGTCGATCTGCGGGCGCGCCGGGCCGACCTCGAACGCACGCTCGCCGAGGTCGCCGATGTGGCCGAGCAGTGCCGGTCACGCCTGGTCGCGCTGGACGAGCAGCCGGTCCTCGACTCCGGCTGAGAGCCACGGGCGTCGAGTAGTGTCCGTCGGCGGAATCGGAGGAGGTCGGAAGGTGCAGAAGGTCCTCATCGCCAACCGCGCAGAGATCGCGGTACGGGTGATCCGTGCCTGCCGGGACGCCGGCTACACGTCGGTGGCCGTCTACGCCGAGCCGGATCGGGACGCCCCGCACGCGCGGATGGCCGACGAGGCCTACGCGCTCGGCGGTCAGACCCCGGCCGAGTCCTACCTCGACATACAGAAGGTCATCGGCGCGGCCCGCGCGTCCGGCGCCGACGCCGTACACCCCGGTTACGGCTTCCTCTCGGAGAACGCCGATTTCGCCCAGGCGGTGCTCGATGCCGGTCTGACCTGGATCGGCCCGTCACCGCAGGCGATCCGCGATCTGGGCGACAAGGTCACCGCGCGCCACATCGCGCTGCGCGCCGGGGCTCCGCTCGTCCCGGGCACCTCGGATCCGGTGGCCGGACCGGACGAGGTCGTCGCCTTCGCCGAGCAGTACGGCCTACCGATCGCGATCAAAGCGGCGTTCGGGGGTGGCGGTCGTGGACTGAAGATCGCGCGCACGACCGAGGAGATTCCCGAGCTCTACGCGAGCGCCGTCCGCGAGGCGGTGGCCGCCTTCGGCCGCGGGGAATGCTTCGTCGAGCGCTACCTCGACCGCTCCCGCCATGTCGAGGCCCAGGTGCTCGCGGACTCGCACGGCAGCGTCATCGTCGCCGGCACGCGCGACTGTTCGCTGCAGCGCCGCAACCAGAAACTCGTCGAAGAGGCGCCCGCCCCGTTCCTGACCGACGCGCAGCGAGAACTCATCCACGAGAGCGCGAAGGCCATCTGCCGCGAAGCCCGCTACACCGGCGCCGGCACCGTCGAGTATCTCGTCAGCCACGACGGCGTGATCAGCTTTCTCGAGGTCAACACGCGGCTACAGGTCGAACACCCGGTCACCGAACAGACCAGCGGCATCGACCTGGTTCGCGAGCAATTCCGCATCGCCGAAGGCGAAGTGCTTCGCTTCACCGAGGACCCGACCCCGCGCGGTCACGCCATCGAATTTCGCGTCAACGGTGAGGATCCGGGACGCAACTTTCTGCCCGCGCCCGGCACCGTCACCACCTACCGGGAGCCGGCCGGCCCCGGCGTCCGGGTCGACTCGGGCATCGAGGCGAACTCGGTGATCGGCGGCGCATTCGACTCGCTGCTGGCCAAGCTGATCGTCTCCGGCGAGACGCGCGAACAAGCCTTGGAACGGGCGCGCCGGGCCCTCGACGAGTACGTCGTCGAGGGCATGGCCACCGCTTTGCCCTTCCACCGTGCCGTCGTGCGCGATCCCGCGTTCACGAGCACACCGTTTCGCGTCTTCACCCGGTGGATCGAGACGGAATTCGACAACCGGATTCCGCCCTTCAGCGGCGCGACCGAGCCGGCCGAGCCGGCGGGTGGACGCGAGACGATCGTGGTCGAGGTCGGCGGCAAGCGGCTGGAGGTATCGCTGCCGGCCGGCTTCGCTGCCGGGGGCGCCGGTGGTGCGGCCGCCGGCGCAGCTCGGCGGCCGGCCCGGCGTAGCGCTCCCAAGAAACCAGGCGCGGCGGGCTCGGGCGACACGCTCGTTGCACCCATGCAGGGCACCATCGTCAAGGTGGCGGTGAGCGAGGGCGACACCGTGCAGGTGGGTGCCATCATCGTCGTGCTCGAAGCGATGAAGATGGAGCAGCCGATCACCGCTCACAAGGGCGGCACGATCACGGGCCTGGCCGCCGAGGTGGGCGCCGTCGTGACGTCGGGCGCCAGCATCTGCGAAATCAAGGACTAGCGCCGCTTACCAGACCAGGCCGGCCTGAACCAGGGCTGCCTCCGTTTCGAGCCGGTCGTAACCGGACAGCGGGATCGTCTCGGGCCGCGGCAGTCCGACTTCGGCGCAACAGCAGCGCAACGTCTCGTCGTAGGCCAGGTTCAGTGCGCGCAACCGGGCCGCCTTGGCCGGCAGGTTCGATTCGAAGACGCGACGGTACTCACCCTCGAGCCGTCGCAGATCAGCAGCGAGCTTGGTCCGGACCTCGGCTGATTTCGCCGCCCGGCCCGCTTCGCTGTGCTTGGCCTGCCAGGCGGCCCATCGAGCCCGCAGCCTCGGCGCAAGGCCACGCACGCCAAGCGGGATCAGCACGACTAGGGCGACGGCGGCGAGGAGGTCCACGAGCACGGCTTTCGGATGACAGAACCGACTGGCAGTTTGCAGCTGTCTTTCAGGATGCGCTGCCGCAACCGGGTGGCGCCAGGGGAAATCCGCTCGGGTTGGTCACGCAGTGGCGCTTCCGGCCTCAGTCGGTTGCCGCCCGCCGAGCGTTGATCCGCTCGATCACGGCGATCCGCTGTCGGGCCAGCTCCGCCATCTCGATGGTCCGCGAGCGCACGTGATCGGCGTCGGCGCCGGGCGAGAAGACCATCGCCCAGCCCTGCGGCGGCTCCAGTCGCCGGATCTGCTCGATCATGTCGTTCTCCGGCACCGAGTGGGTTCCGAGAAAGGCGTAGTCGGCGTCGACCACCGCAACCAACACATGGCCGACCGACAGCTCCGCCACGCCGGCGGCGATCTCGTCCGCGTGATCTGCGAACACCGCTGAGACCTCGATGGTCCGATGGCCGCGATCGGTCGCCTGCGGCGAGAGCCGCTCGGCGTGGGCGTCACCGGGTATGCCCTCTGCTTCTGGATTGAGTCGGGCCTCGGAATTAAGTCGGGCCTCCGGATTGTCGCGAGCGTCGGTCATGAATCGGCCTCCGATCAGTCGAGATCGTCATGGTGCATGAGCCGGCGTGCGGCTTCGGTCACCGAGCCGGACAGGGACGGATAGACGGCGATCGTGGCCGCCACCTCATTAACCGTGAGCCCGCGTTGCACGGCCAGCGTGAGCGCCAGGACCAGCTCGGACGCGGACGGTGCTACGACCACTCCGCCCATGACGACCCCGGTCGCGGGACGGCAGTAAATCTTGACGAATCCGTCGTCGAGACCCTGCATCTTGGCTCGGGCATTCGTGTGCAGAGGCAGCGTCACCGCCCGAGCCGGGACCTGTCCCGAGGTCACCGCGTGATAGCCGATGCCGACCGTGGCGATCTCGGGATGGGTGAAGACGTTGGCGGAGACGGTCTTGAGGCGAAGCGGCGAAACGGCCTCGCCCAGTGCGTGCCACATCGCGATGCGTCCCTGCATGGCCGCCACCGAGGCGAGCAGCAGGACGCCGGTGCAGTCGCCGGCAGCATAGACGGAGGGGACGTTGGTGCGCGAGACCCGATCGACGGCGATGTAGCCGTTCCCGTCGAGTTGCACGCCGACGTGTTCGAGACCGAGGCCATGGGTGTTGGGGACGGAGCCGAGGCACATCAATGCGTGCGAGCCGCCCACCTGCCCGCCGTCGACCAGCTCGACCGCGACGCCGTCACCCTCGGGACGCACTGCTGCGGCCCGCGCCCGCTTGACCAGGTTGCCCCCGCGAGAGGTGAACACTTGCTCGATCACCGCGGCGGCATCGGGATCTTCGTTGGGTAGGACCCGGTCGCGGCTGGACACGAGCGTGACCGGGACGCCCAGTTCGCTGTAACCGCTGGCGAACTCGGCGCCGGTGACACCGGAGCCGACGACGACCAGATGCTCGGGCATCGCCTTGAGTTCGTACACATCGCGCCACGACAGGATTCGATCGCCGTCGGGCACCGCGGTCGGCAACACGCGCGGAGTGCCACCGGTCGCGAGCAACACGACATCAACGTCGACGATCGCCTCGGCGCCGACGGCCTCGACCGCGTAGGTCCGGCCGGCCGGCTGCACGGCCGCGAAGCGACCGGGGCCGGGCAACAATTCGACGCCTTCGCGCACGAGGCGGACGCGGATGTCGTCCGACTGCGCGGTGGCCAGGGTTCGGATCCGGTCGTTCACCGCGGGCAGGTCGACTCGCACCGCTCCCGCGTGCACCCCCTGGCTCGGCGCATCGCGCAGGGCGGTCACCCGCTCGCTGGTGGCGATCAGGGCCTTGCTGGGCACGCAGTCGGTCAGCACGCAGGAACCGCCGATGGCCGCGGTCTCGATCAGGGTGACTTCGGCTCCCAGCTCGACGGCCACCAAGGCCGCCTCGTAGCCGGCCGGACCACCGCCGATGATCGCGATACGGGTCACGGACCCATTCTGCCCATCGCTCCCACGAAGGCCCGGATGTAAGTAGGCTGCCGGGCAATGTCGACTTCCCCCGGCCTGTACGCGGCGTACGGCTCGAACATGCACCCCGAGCAGATGCTCGCGCGGTGCCCGCAGTCGCCCGCGGCCGGGATCGGTTGGCTCACCGGCTGGCGACTGTCCTTCGGCGGCGAGGAGGAGTTCGGCTGGGAGGGAGCGCTGGCCACGATCGTGCCCGATCATGGCAGTCGGGTTTTCGTGGCCCTGTACGAGCTGTCGCCCTTCGACGCGGAGTCGCTGGATCGATGGGAGTTCGCTGACTCGGGTGTCTACCGCAAGATCCACGTCCGGGTCGACGCCCCGGACGCGCCGGCCGCACAGAACGGCAGTGTGCTGGCGCTGGTGTACGTGCTGAATTCCTACGAGGGCGGCCTGCCCTCGGCCCGGACGATCGGACTATTGGCCGAGGCTGCTGAGGCCGCCGGCGCACCCGACGAATACATCAACGATCTTCGCGGCCGACCCTGCAAATCCGTCGGCCTCTGATGGAAAGGGCGCCTGAGCCGAGGGCTCAGCCGAGGCGTTCGAGGGCAGTGCGGGCCAGCGCGACGGTGTAGCGGACACCGAGCTCCAAAGCGTCCTCGTCGATGTCGAACGTGCCCTGATGCAGGTCATAGACAGGACCGTCCGGGTGACCGACGCCGATCCGGGCCAGGGCGCCGGGCACCTTGTCGAGGTACCAGGCGAAATCCTCGCCACCCATGCTTTGGACGGTCTGCGCCAGAGCCTGTGGGCCGAGGGCCGCGACGACGGCCGCCCGCTGGACATCTACCGCGACGGGATGGTTCTCCACCGGCGGCACGCCGCGAACGTAATGGACCTCGGCGGCGACGCGAGACCCGGCGACGATCGCGTCGACCAGTTCGCGCACCAGCGGCTCCGCAGCGTCCCAGACGAAGCGATCGAACACGCGCAACGTGCCCTGGACCGAACCGGAGGTAGGGATTGCGTTGCTGGCGTGGCCCGCTTCGACGGCTCCCCAGACCAGGGTGAGCGCCGCCCGCGGATCGACACGACGCGACAGCAGACCGGGCAACTCTGTGATCAATCGGCCCAGCGCGTAGATCAGATCGGCGGTCAGGTGCGGCCGCGCGGTGTGTCCGCCGGGGCCGTTCAACTCGATGCGGACGATGTCGCAGGCGGCAGTGATCGGTCCGACCCGCAATCCCACCAGCCCGGTGACCAGCCGCGGATCACAGTGAAGCGCGAAGATCTGCTCGACGCCGGCCAGTGCATCGGTCGCGATCACCGATAGCGCCCCGCCCGGCAACGTCTCCTCGGCCGGCTCGAAGATCAGGCGCACCCGACCGGCCAGTTCCAGTCGCGCCAGGCGGCGGGCGGCACCCAACAGCATCGCGGTATGCGCGTCGTGTCCGCAGGCATGGGCGACGTTGTCGACGGTCGAACGGTAGGGCACATCCTTCAGGTCGCGCAGGGGCAGCGCGTCGATGTCCGCCCGGAGCGCGATCATCGGTCCGTCCTCACCGATGTCACAGGTCAGGCCCGTGCCGGCGGGCAGGACGACCGGCCGTAGGCCGACCTCGCGCAGGGACGCCGAAAGCAGCGCCGTCGTGCGTACCTCGTGATAGGCGACCTCGGGATGGGCGTGCAGATCGCGCCGGACGGCCACGACATCGAAACCGGGATCGGATTCAGCCGGATTCGGCGGTTCGGTAAGCAGGGACATCGTG
>JAFAWL010000402.1 GCA_019241805.1 Actinomycetota bacterium | reverse complement strand
GTCGCCTTCTCACTCTGCTCAGCCATTGCTGCCCTCCTGCCGAGTCCGGGTCGACCGGCCGGAGCGACGGTCGCCTGCCCCGCTCGCAGCGGCCGCCGCGCGTGTCCCACCAGTTGCGGCTCTGCGGCGGGCGTCACCCGGCGCCCGGCGGCGGACCGACGGCCGCGCCTTGGCCTGAGGCGCGCCATCACCTTCGTCGGCGAGGCCCTCGTCGGCGGCGCCGTCCGCCGTCGGCGTGTCCTCGTCGACGACGCTCTCGTCGACGTCGCTGGCCGAGTTCGCGGCCGCATCATCCTTCCGCCCTACACGGCCGACCTGTCGGCCGACGTCGCCCACAGATTGGCCGACGTCACCGGTCACGTCGCCCACATCACTGACCGTCCGGCCTGCGGCGTCGGTCGCCGATCCGACCCGACCCACGAGCCGCTCTGTAAGAGCTTCGACCTGGCGCGTCGCAACAGTCACCGCTGCTGCCTTCCCTGCCTCGAGCAACCGGCCGCGGACCTCCTCCGTCAGCCGGCTGAACTCCGGGGATTGGCCGAGCAGCTTCGTCGCCTGTGCCACGAGTTGGCCGGGTCCACCTGCCACACGCCCTGCAGCCAGGCCTCCGACCATGAGGGCGAGCTTCATCTTCTTGGTCCGGCCCAGGAGATATCCGCCTGCGATTCCCAGGGCCACTCGTGCTCCGCACTTCACCGGAAACTCCTCTTCTCTGACGGCCCGGGCTTCTGGACGGCCGGGCGTGGGATGATCTCAATAAAGATCAACTTCTTCGTCGCTCACTCCGCGTGCTGTCCGGGTCCCACTCGGGCTTTCTCTTCCTGTGACTCGCGCCGCCGTTGGGCATGACGCGGGATGCGCAGAAGTGATCGGCGGGGATCGGGTGGCAGGTCTAGGCTCCGCGGCGAGAGGGGACACATCGGCAAGCCGGACGACGACTTTGACACTCCGCGGGGTCGGCAAGGGTGGGACGATGACCACGAACGAGGCACAGGCCGACAGGCAGCGCGCCCAAGAGCGCGAGGACGACGACGACGTGACAGCACCGCGTTCCTTGGCAGGCGATGTCGACGAGTCGTCGGAACGAGGGGTGCTGTTGCCCGAGTTGGTTGCGCATCTGCAGACCAACCGCACCGCGTTGCGGGAGCAGTGGGCGAAGCGGATCACCGACGCCCGACTGTTGTCGGCGATGACAGCCCAGGAAGTGTTCACCGAGGTGACCTCGGTCTATGACAACTACGTAGCGGTACTGGAAACCGGCAGCGTGGAAGAACTCCGCCGCTACGCCCGCGACCTGTCTGAACGCATCATCCCCCGAGGCGTCGAGACCGACGAGGTCGTCGGCATCGTGCTACTGCTGCGCGACGTGCTCGCCCGGTCGTTGTTCGACAAATACCGCCACGACTTCGACCTGCTCAACCAGGTCCTCGACGCCTACGAACCGGCCGCGAACCGCATCGCCAACACCGTCGCCGTCAGCTTCGTCGAGCAACGCGAACGGGTCATCCGCCAACAACAAGACTCCATCCGCGAGTTGTCCACCCCCGTGCTACAAGTACGCGAACGACTGCTCATCCTACCCATCATCGGGATCCTGGACCGGGCACGAGCCCAACAACTGACCGACCAACTGCTGAGCGGAATCCGTACCAATCGAGCGAAGATGGTGGTCATCGACATCACCGGAGTACCCGACGTCGACGAGGCCGTAGCCGACCACCTGGTCAAAACCGTCGACGCTTCCCGACTGATGGGAGCCAACGTCATCATCACCGGGCTGTCATCAGAAATCGCGCAGACACTGGTCATGATCGGGGTCGACCTCACCAAGATGAACACCGTCGGAGACCTGCAAGGCGGAATCGAAGAAGCCGAACGAGCACTCGGCATCACAGTGACCAGTACCCAGGATGATCCACGGGGTCTTACCGCCGAATAGTGGACATGGGCGTGTGGTTTGCGACCGTCTCCGCCGGGGCGCGATCATCGACTGGAAATGCCGTCGAGCAGTGCAGTTCCTTCCTCGAGATCGAGCGCGGTGTGCGCGGGCTCGAGGGCGAGACCCCAGGTCGCCATCGCGAGAGCGACGGACGGCTGGATGCCGACGATGACGGTCTGCGCACCGCGCAGCCGAGCGGCCGCAGCAAGGCTGCGCAGGGTGTGCGAAGCGAAGGAGTCGATGACGTCGAGCGCGGCGACATCGATGATCACGCCGCGGGCTCGTTGCCTGCCGATCTGTTCCATCAGATCATGCTGGAACCGGACCAGTTGGCTGTCGTCGAGCGCGGTGTGGATGGACGCGACGAGGTAGCCCCCTTGCGCAAGGATCGAGACCCGCAAGGGTTCCGGCGTGTCCGCGTCAGCCTGGATCA
>JAFAWL010000383.1 GCA_019241805.1 Actinomycetota bacterium | reverse complement strand
GCCGGAGCTGCTGCTGCTCGACGAGCCCACCAATCATCTCGACGCCGACTCGATCGCCTGGCTCCGCGACTTCCTGCGACAGCACACCGGCGGCCTGATCGTGATCAGTCACGACGTCGATCTCCTCGATGCCGTCGTCAACAAGGTCTGGTACCTCGACGCCAATCGCTCGGTGCTCGACGTCTACAACGTCGGCTGGAAGACCTACCTCAACCAACGCGAGGCCGACGAGCGCCGCCGCCACCGCGAACGGGCCAACGCCGAACGCAAGATCGAAGCGCTGCACAGCCAAGCCGACAAGATGCGGGCCAAGGCCACCAAGGCACGCGCGGCTCATCAGATGGATCGCCGAGCCGCGGCCTTGAAGGCTGGATTAGCCGAGATCCGCGTCACGGACAAGGTCGCCAGGCTTCGGTTCCCCGCACCGGCGGCGTGCGGGCGAACGCCGCTCACGGCCTCGGGTCTGTCGAAGTCCTACGGTTCGCTCGAGGTGTTCACCGACGTGGACCTGGCGGTCGATCGCGGCGCTCGCGTGGTCGTGCTCGGTCTCAACGGCGCCGGGAAGACGACGCTGCTGCGGCTGCTGGCCGGCATCGAACCGAGCGACACCGGCGAGGTGCTGCCCGGTCACGGGCTTCGGATTGGTTACTACGCGCAGGAGCACGAGACGCTCGACCACGACCGCACGGTGCTGGAGAACATGCGCAGCGCCGCCAGCGCCACGGGGCGAGCGGATCTGACCGATACCGAACTGCGCAAGCTGCTCGGTGCGTTCCTGTTCTCCGGCGACGATGTCGACAAGCCGGCCGGTGTGCTCTCCGGCGGTGAGAAGACCCGGCTGGCACTCGCGATGTTGGTGACCGGTTCTGCGAATGTCTTGCTGCTCGACGAACCGACCAACAACCTCGATCCGGTCAGTCGGGAACAGGTGCTGGACGCGTTGCGGACCTATGTCGGAGCCATCGTGTTGGTGACGCACGACGAGGGAGCCGTGCATGCGCTCGCGCCGGAGAAGGTGATCCTGCTGCCCGATGGTGTCGAGGACAGCTGGAGCGAGGATCTCGTCGACCTGATCTCGCTCGCCTGATTCGCGGCGAAGCTCCCGGCCGGGCCTGGTGAAGATCCGCACTGCGGAACACGTTCTTGCGCGGGCTGTCGATCAGCTGCTATCAAGTCGATCGACGCGGGACGAGTGGGGGGCCGCGTCACGCTTGTCGTACCCCCCACATGAGGGAGGGAACGGCGGTATGACCACGCTGAGAAAGGGCGCCCGGATCACCGGGGCCGATCGCGTGAAGCTGGCGAACGACCTGAAGAAGCAGTACGACCGCGGCCGTAGCATTCGCGAACTCGCGGACAGCCATGGCCGCTCGTACGGTTTCGTGCATCGGGTGCTGGAAGAATCGGGTGCGACGCTGCGCAGCCGCGGTGGTTCGACCCGTACCAAAAAGAAGAAGAAGGTCAGGTAACTGGTCGCGACGACGACTCCTGGTGCCGACGCCGATCCCGGTGTGCGGCTACAGGTCGACGACGCCGTCGCGTCCGTGACGTTGGACCGCCCGGCCCGTCTCAACGCGCAGACGCCGGCGATGTGGGCCGAACTGGTTCGCATCGGCGAGCGATTGCCCTCGACGGTCCGGGCGGTCGTCGTCCGCGGGGCGGGGCCGGCATTTTCCGCCGGACTCGACCGCTCAGTGCTTGCGAACGATGCTGCCGATCAGACCCTGACTCGCCTGGCCGACGCTGATCTCGAAACGGCAACGGAGATGATCGGTCGCTTCCAAGCGGCGTTCGGCTGGTTGGCTCGGCCCGACATCGTTTCGATCGCGGTGGTCCACGGCCATGCGATCGGTGCCGGCTTCCAGCTCGCCCTCGCCTGCGATCTGCGCGTTCTGGTCGATGACGCTCGATTGGCGATGGCCGAAGTCACGCTCGGGCTCGTGCCCGACCTCGGCGGTACCCGACGCTTGCGCGATCTGGTCGGGTATTCACGTGCCGCCGAGCTCTGCCTCACCGGCCGGACGGTGGACGCGGCCGAGGCCCACGAGATCGGCTTGGCGTCGCTGGTCGTCTCGCGCGAGCAGGTAGAAATAAGCGTGCGGCGAACGCTTGCCGCGGTGCTCGCTCCGACCCGCGCCGCTCAGACGGCGACCAAACAGTTGCTGCTCGCGGCCGGCGACCGCACCCAGTCGGAGCAGCAGGTTGCCGAGGCCGTGGCCCAGCATCGCCGGTTACGAGAAATGATAGGGCGAATCGGCCCGAGCGGGATTCCGAGCTGAACCGCCGGCCGGGACGGCCTGACCGGCCGGCGGTGGCGGGAACAAGCCGGCGCTGCGTGGCTGTTGGCAACCCAAAGGTGGTGAGGCGATGACGTCCGGAAACGCGTCGGTCTGGCGGGCGATGCACTCGCTCCAACGAGACAAGTCGGTCGCGCGCCGACAACTGCCCAAGGGCACTTGGCGGCGCGTGTTTCGCTTCGCTCACCCGTATCGCGCGGACTTGGGCGTTTTTTTGCTCGTGGTCGTGCTCGATGCTCTCGTCGGTGTCGCGACGCCGATTCTGGCCGGCCGCGTGGTCAACGAGATCACCCGACACGGGCACGTCCGGGTCGTTGTTCAAATCGCGTTCGTCATCGCCGGACTGGCGGTGCTCGATGCCGCCTTCTCCTTCGCGCAGCGTTGGTATTCCTCGCGTATCGGCGAGGGCCTGATCTTCGACATGCGAACACAGGTGTTCACGCACATCCAACGCATGCCGCTGGCGTTCTTTACCCGCACGCAGACCGGGGCTCTGGTCAGCCGGTTGAACAACGACGTGCTCGGCGCCCAGCAGGCTTTCACCTCGACCCTGTCCGGTCTGGTGTCCAATGTCGTCAGCCTGGTCCTGACGGCCGGTGTGATGTTCTCGCTCTCCTGGCCGATCACGGTCATCTCGCTGGTGATGCTGCCGGTTTTTGTGATCCCGGCTCGGCGTATCGGCTCTCGCTTGCAGGCGATCACGAGAGAGTCGTACGGCCTGAACGCCTCGATGAACTCGACGATGACCGAGCGTTTCAACGTCGCCGGCGCGCTGCTGGTGAAACTTTTCGGCCGGGGATCCGATGAGGACGAGTCGTTCCGCCGTCGGGCCGCACGGGTACGCGACATCGGCGTGACCTCGGCCATGTACGGCCGGGCGTTCTTCGTCGCGCTGACGCTCGTCGCCGCCTTGGCGCAGGCCCTGGTCTACGGGCTCGGTGGCTACTACGCCATCAAAGGGGAGTTGTCAGCTGGGACCGTGGTCACCCTGGCGCTGTTGTTGTCGCGCCTTTACGGACCGTTGACCGCCCTGTCGAACGCGCGGGTCGACATCATGAGCGCACTGGTCAGCTTTGACCGGGTGTTCGAGGTACTCGATCTCCAGCCCATGATCGAAGACGCCCCGGATGCGGTCGAGCTGGCGGCGAATGCCCGCAGCATCGAATTCCAGGACGTGCACTTCTCCTACCCGCGAGCCGAGGAGGTCTCGCTGGCCTCATTGGAGGATCTGGCGATCGCCGATTCGGGCTTGTCGCCGGAGGTACTGCGGGGAGTGACCTTCCGCGCCGAACCGGGTGAGCTGATTGCGCTGGTCGGTCCGTCCGGTGCGGGTAAGACGACGATCAGTCAGCTGGTCCCGCGAATTTATGACGTGCGTTCCGGTCGCGTGCTCGTCGGCGGTCATGACGTGCGCGCCGTGACCCAGGAGTCGTTGCGATCACGCATCGGCGTGGTCAGCCAGGATGCGCCGATGTTCCACGACACCGTGCGGGGCAATCTGCTCTACGCCCGGCCCCAAGCGGCCGAGCCGGACTTGTGGGCGGCGATGGAGGCCGCGCAGATTGCCGAGCTCGTCCGGTCCCTTCCCGACGGCATCGAAACGGTCGTCGGTGATCGGGGGTATCGGCTGTCCGGCGGCGAGAAGCAGCGGCTGGCCATCGCACGCCTGCTGTTGAAACAGCCGGACATCGTGATCCTCGACGAAGCCACTGCGCACCTGGACAGCGAAAGCGAATTGGCCGTTCAGCGAGCGCTGGCGCGGGCGCTCACCGGCCGCACGTCCCTGGTGATCGCGCATCGCCTCTCGACCATTCTCGGCGCCGACCGCATTCTGGTCGTCGATGCCGGACGGATCGTGGAAGCCGGGCGGCATGCTGAGCTGTTGGCGGCCGACGGACTGTACGCCGAGCTTTATCGCACCCAGTTCGACCAGCAACGATCACCGATCAGCTGATCGGTCCGGTGATCGGTTCGATTGATCCGGCTGGCTGCGTCGGGCGGTGGAACTCATTCAACCGGCGGCCTTCACCGGCCGGAGCACCTCGTTGGTGGGGTCGGCGAGCAACGGTCGGAACGCCAACTCGGCCGCCCCCAGCAGCGAGGAATCATCGCCGAGCGCCGGCGTGCGCAAGGTGGTCATGCCCCGCGCGGCGCTCATGGCGTGCACGTCGAGTTGCGCCTCGATCGCGTCGGCCGACAACTCGAGGACCGAGGCGAACGTCCCGCCGAGCACGATGACGCTCGGATTCATGACGTTGACAAGATTCGACAGCGCCAGACCCAGCGACGTGGCTACGGCCTCCACACCCACGCACGC
>JAFAWL010000378.1 GCA_019241805.1 Actinomycetota bacterium | reverse complement strand
GGACTTCGCAAACCTCGACCGCATGGCGACGGGCCAGTTGGTGTCGCGCGCCAACTCCGACTCCACCCTGATCCAGGGCCTGCTGAGCTTTCTCCCGATCATGGGCGGCAACCTGCTGTTGATGCTGCTTTCGCTGATCGTGATGTTGGTGCTCTCGCCGCTGCTCGCAGTCGTGAGCCTGGTCATCGCGCCGGCCTTGTTGCTGGTGTCGTACTGGATGCGTTCGCGTATCTTTCCGGCGACGTGGGATGCCCAGCAGCGCGAGGGCGATCTCGTGCAGATCGTCGACGAGGACATCAACGGGGTACGAGTCGTGAAGGCGTTCGGACAGGAACGTCGTGAACTCGAACGCGTCGCGGACTTCGCCGGTGATCTTTACGGCGCCCGGATGCGCGCGGTGCGATTGCAGGCGCGGTACCAGCCCTTGTTGCAGGCGATTCCCTCGCTCGGTCAGGTAGCCGTGCTCGCGCTCGGTGGCTGGCTGGCTTTGCGTCACGACATCACGCTCGGAACGTTCCTCGCCTTCTCCGCTTACGTCGCGCAGTTGATGGCGCCGGCCCGGCAACTCGCAGGCGTGCTCACCGTGGGGCAGCAGGCACGAGCCGGTGTCGAGCGGATCTTTCAACTCCTCGACCTGGAGCCGGACATCGCTGATGCTCCGCACGCGGTGCCGCTGTCCACGGTGCGCGGCGAGGTGCGCTTCGAAGACGTTCACTTCGGCTTCGGTGAGCAGGAAGACGTGCTGCGCGGCCTGGATCTGACACTGGCCGCGGGTGAACGGGTCGCGGTGGTGGGACCGAGCGGCAGCGGTAAGTCAACCGCGACGCTGCTGATTTCACGTTTCTACGATCCGCGCTCAGGGCGAGTGAGCGTGGACGGCCACGATGTGCGTGACGTCCAGTTGGCGTCGTTGCGATCGCAGGTAGGCATGGTTTTCGAGGAAAGCTTTCTGTTCTCCGACACCGTGCGCGCGAATATCGCCTATGGGCGACCCGAGGCCAGCGACGAACAGATCATCGCGGCGGCTCGCATCGCCCAGGCCGACTCGTTCATCGAAGAGCTACCGCGCGGATACGACACCGTCGTGGGCGAGCGGGGTCTCAGCTTGTCCGGTGGGCAGCGTCAGCGGATCACGCTCGCGCGGGCCGTCTTGAGTGATCCCCGCATTCTCGTGCTGGACGACGCCACCAGCGCGGTCGACGCGGAGACCGAAGAGGCGATCAACGCGGCGCTGCGCGAGGTGATGGCGAACCGAACGACACTGCTGGTCGCGCATCGTCGCTCGACCTTGCACTTGGCCGATCGGGTGGTCGTACTCGATGGCGGCCGAGCGGTCGACGAAGGCACGCACGACGAATTGATGGAGCGCAGTCCGTTCTATCGAGCTTTGCTCACCGGTTTGGACGAGCACGAGGCCGAGGAAGTGGGCGACCGGGTCGAGGCATTGTCCGCGTTGGCCAGTTCGCCCGATCGGCGGACGGCAACAGCCTGGACGCCGGTAGCCCAGCGTTCCTCCGGATCGGCCGGCGCGTCGGCGGTGGGCGCGCCGAGCCTCGGTTCCGGTCTCGGACGAACCGGCAGCGGCTCGTGGCGCCGCACGCTCGCACCGACTGCGGCGCTGTTGGAACGGCTGGCCAAGCTGCGTCCGATCTCGGACGTCGCCGATGTCGACATCGAACGGGAGTCGCGACAGCAGCGGAATTTCCGCTTGACCACATTGCTGCGAGAGTTCCGTCGGCCGTTGTTGCTCGGATTGGCGCTGGTGATCATCGATTCATTGGCCTCGCTAGCCGGGCCAATCCTGGTCAAGATCGGTATCGACAGCGGTGTCGTCGCCGACTCCGGCCTCGTACTGCTGATCGCCTCCGGCATCTTCCTGTTCGTCACGCTGGTGGATCTGCTCGACGAGATCGGTGAGACATTCGTGACCGGTCGCGCCGCGGAACGAATCATGTTGTCGCTGCGCGTCCGTATCTGGGCTCAGTTGCAACGGTTGTCGCTGGACTATTACGAGCGTGAGATGGCCGGCCGGATCATGACCCGGATGACTACCGACGTCGACCAGTTCGAAGCGTTGATCGAGAACGGACTTCTCTCGGCGCTGGTGGCCTTCGTGACGTTCGTCGGTGTCGGCGTAACGCTCGTGGTCGTCGACGTTGAGCTCGGCTTGATCACGTTGAGCGTCGTCGTACCGCTGGCGTTGGCCACGGTGGCCTTTCGGCGTAGGGCGTCGGGCCTTTACGACCAGGCCCGGGACCGAATTGCGATCGTCAACGCCGATTTTCAAGAGAGTCTGTCGGGTGTGCGCGAATCGCAGGCGTTCGTCCATGAGGCGGCGTCGGTCGCGCGCTTTCGCGCGCTGGGCAACGACTACTTGGTATCGCGCGTCGCGGCGCAACGTCTGGTGGCCACGTATTTTCCGTTCGTCCAGTTCCTGGCCGCGGTGGCGGACGCCATCGTGCTCGGCGTGGGCGCCGGCCTGATCCATGACGGTCAGTTGACGACCGGCGCCTTGATCGCCTTCATCCTCTACGTCGACATGTTCTTCTCGCCTATCCAGCAACTCTCGCAGGTATTCGACTCGTGGCAGCAGACTCGAATCTCGGTCGGGCGGATCAGCGAGTTGATGCAGCTGGACACATTGACACCGCAGCCGACGGATCCGCGGCGTTCCGGTCGGTTGGCCGGTGCGGTGGAATTGCGCGACGTGCGGTTCTCCTATCCGACCGCTGTCACGCGGCCGCGTATCTCCGCTCGACTCGGTCCCGCTGATACGCGATTGGTGGCGGTCGAGGAGATCCGAGCGAGCGAGGCATTGAAGCACGTAACGGTGTCGATCGCGCCGGGCGAGACCGTAGCGCTGGTCGGTGAGACCGGAGCCGGCAAGTCAACCGTCGTGAAGTTGATCGCCCGCTTCTACGACCCGGACTCGGGCGCGGTCGAGATCGACGGCGTAAACCTGCGCGATCTCGACCTGTCCGAGTTTCGGTCCCAGCTCGGCTACGTGCCACAAGAGGCTTTCCTTTTCTCCGGCACCATCCGCGACAACATCGCCTATGGACGCCCTTCGGCCAGCGACGAGCAGGTCGAGGCAGCGGCGCGGGCGGTCGGCGCCCATGAATTCGTGGCAACATTGCCGGGCGGCTACCTCGCTGAGGTCAGCGAGCGAGGTCGGTCGCTCTCGGCCGGGCAGCGCCAGCTCATCGCGCTGGCGCGGGCCGAGCTGGTCGACCCGGCCGTGCTGTTGCTGGATGAGGCGACTTCCAACCTGGATCTCGCGACGGAGGCGCGGGTTACGGAGGCGATGCAGCGGGTGTCGCACGGTCGGACGACGATCGTGATCGCACATCGCCTGCAGACGGCTCAGGCGGCCGACCGGATCGTTGTGCTCGACCACGGGGCGGTCGAGGAAGTCGGTACGCATGACCAATTGATCGAGGCCGACGGACACTATGCCGCGATGTGGCGGACCTTCGAGATGTTCCGGGCGGTCGGCCGCAGCGCGTGATAGCGCCATGTCGGCCCGTCGATCTCCGCGTCCGTCAGCGTCCGCGCTGGGCCGGCGCTTCCGCGTTAGGCCGAGGTGGACGCGGCCGCGGTAGCTTCCATCGGCTCGTCCCGCGATACGTTGATCGGTCGAGACGCCACATGGCGGACATACTCGCCGAACCCGATGGCCATCACCACGAGAAGGGCGATGGTGATCAACATGCTCACGGCTGGATAGTTTCCCAGCTCGCTCATCGCTTAAACCCGGGTGCGCGGTGCGTGGCCGCGTGGGTCAGTGCTGTATGGGTGCGTTGAGCGGCGAGGCCCAGCCGGGTCGCCGGGTCAAGCAGAACGGGTGACCGGCCGGATCGGCATAGATGTGATCGCCGGCCGGCGACGCTGTGGCACCGAGGGCAAGGACGGCCCGGCCGGCGGCGTCGAGATCGTCGACCATGACGTCGAGGTGCATCT